>JAYUHT010000596.1:0-3077 GCA_043766725.1 Burkholderiales bacterium
ATGCTGGCGGGTCCGCTGGCAGCGTGCGCCAGTGCGGTGTTGGCGGTTGGCACCTGGTGCTTGCCGGCCACGCCGCGCACCTGGTTGGCGGCTTCTGCCACGCGCACCAGGCCGCCGCAATACACCGGGTTGATCGCAGCCAGCCCACCTGAAGGGTTAAGCGCCAATTTGGCCGCATTGCCACGCACCACCTCAGCCCAGCCTTCGGGCCCGGCGATGCCGAGTGCTTGATAGGCGATGAGTTCCTGATACGGCGTGGGGCTGCACAGCTCGGCCACATTCACCGGGCTGATGTTGGCAACGCCCGCATCGGCGAAGGCTTGGCGCGCGGCCTCTTGCAAGGCAGTGGCCTGGGTCAAATCGCGGTCGCCCAGGAAGGCGGCCTCAGTGGCCCAGCCCATGCCGCGCACCCACGCCGGGTTGGCGATGCCGGCCTTGCTCACGTGTTCTTCACTGGCCAGCACCAGCGCCACGGCGCCGGTGACCGGCGCGCGCAGCATGCCCTGGCGCACCGGCCAGCGCGCGGGGGCTGACGCAGCGATGTGCGCTTCGCTTTCAACCGCGCCGGTGGCTTCGGGGTAAGCCTGTGCGCCGCGGCGCCGGTTGTTGGCCATCACGGCCGCGGCCAGGCCTTCAGCCTGCGGCTGCGCGGCCAAAAGGGCATTGGCTTGCAGCGCGAAGCTGGACAAGTCATCCAGCGGCAAGCGGCGGTGGAAATACGGGTCGGCGCCCAGGCGTTCCACCTCGGGCAGCGAGTGCGCCTCGGTGGAGCCCCAGGCCACGACGAGCTGGGTTTCGTATTGGCCCGAGGCGACGCGCAACACGCCCATCACGAACGCGTGTTCACCGGCCGATGGCGTGGACAGGATGTCGCGGTCCACACCGCCCACCGAACCCGAAGCGGCCATGACGGAAATGGCGCGGCCGTCGATCTGGTCATTCGACCCGACGACGATGCCGTCGATCTTCTCGATCGTTAGGCCCGCGCTCTTCAGCGCCGCCTGCGTCACCTCGTACAAGATCTCTTCGAGCGACCAGCGCTCGGTGGTCATGGGGGCCATGATGGCTGCGCCAATCACGGCCGTGGGTCGGTTCAGGGGCATGGTGTTCTCAGTTAGAAAGGGCCGTGCTGGCCTTGGATGAGAGTGCTGCCGCGCGCTCGATGGCACGCTGCTTCAGCTCGCGCCGCTGCAACTTGCCGGTGACGGTAAGGGGCATGGCGGACAGGGCCTCGATGTGATCGGGCAGCTTGTATTTGGAGGCTTCCGCCGCGCAGTGCTTGAGCAGCGCGGCCGCATCGAAGGCCTGCCCGGGCTTGGCCACCACGAAGGCGAAGATGCGTTCGCCGCGCGCCGCATCGGGCACGCCCACCACCGCGACGTCTTGCACTGAAGCATGGCGACGCAGCACGGCTTCGACTTCGGCGGGGGAGACGTTGATGCCAGCGCGTTTGATCATTTCGCTGACGCGGCCGACGAAGACGAAGTCGCCGTCGGCGTTGAGCAGGCCCATGTCGCCGCTGCGGTACCAGCCGTCGGGCGTGAAGGCCTTGACGTTCTGGTCGGCGCTGGCGCCGCTGTAGCCCTGGGTGACGTGGCCGCGTACCTCGGCCAAGCCGGGTGTGCCAGGGGCCACGGGTGCGTCGGTGTCGGGGTCGACGAAGCGCAGTTGCTGGCCCGGCAGCGGTGGCCCCTGACAGTGGGCGCGGCGTTGCAGCGGCCAGTGGTGCCAGGTGACACAGCAGTTGCCGCAGGTTTCAGTGGCGCCGTAGATGTTGCACAGCTCGGCAGCGCCCAGGCGATCGACGGCGAAGAGGAATTCTTCAGGGCTGCCGATCATGACGCCGGTGCGCAGGCTGGCCAGGCGCTCGGGGCGATAAGCGGGGTGCTGCGCCAGCGCCGCCGTCATGGCCGGCAAGGTGTAGAACGATGTGCAGCGCTCGTGCTCGATCAGGTCCATGGCCAGCGCGGGCTCGAACTTTTCCATCAACACCAGCGTGGCGCCATGCATGAAGGTGGCCGGCAGCGCATTGGCACCGCCATAGGCCCAGAACAACGGGCTGGCCAGCAACACGCGATCAGCCGAAGTGAGACCCTGACGCTGGCCGATGTTGAAGGCGTTTTCAAGCACCGAAAACTGGCGCAGGGGCACCGCCTTGGGTGCGCTGGTGCTGCCCGAGGTGTAGAGCACCAAGGCGTCGTCACCGGCGCTGGCGGCCTGGCCTGGCGGCAACGGTTGCAAGGGTTCAGCGGCGTTCAGCCGGGCATCGAAAGCGGTGAATGCGGTGTCGGGCTTGTCGAGCACCCAGACTCTGTTTGCGTCGGGCAGGCCGGGCGTGCCACGCAGGGCCAGCACATCGGCTTCGAAATCGCGCTCGCCGAAGCGCGCCTGCACGGCCAGCAGGGCGAGGCCTGCGTCTTGCATCAGGAAGGCGAGTTCGCTGCGCGTGGACCAGGTGCTCAGCGGCACCGTCACCGCACCCACTGCGCAGGCGCCCAGGCACAGATCGAGCCATTCCACGCGGTTGCTCACGAGCAGGCCGACACGATCACCATGGCGCACGCCCGCCGCATGCAGGGCTGCGGCCACGCGCGCGGCGCGCTGCGCCAATTGCGTGTAGGTGAAGCGGCCCTGTGGGCAGACCAAAGCCAGCGCTTGCGGGGCCCTTGCTGCCTGCTCGCGCACGAGCTCGCTCAAGGTGCGGCTATAGGGTGCAGTGGAAGCCACGATGTTCAGTCCATCTTCGCGCCGGAAATCTGCACCACTTCCTTCCACTTCACGCGCTCGCGTTCGGCGAAGGCCGCTGTTTCTTGCGGCGTGGTGAACACGGCGCGGGCGCCGATGTCGAGGAATTTCTGCTGCATGGCTGGCTCGCTGGCAATGGCTTTGACTGCGGCAGACAGCTTTTCGGCAATCGCGGCGGGCGTGCCCTTGGGCAGCACGAAGGCGCCCCACGATGTGATGATGAAGTTCGGCACACCCGATTCAGCCATGGTGGGCACTTCGGTGAACGTGGGCCAGCGCTCGGCGCAGGTCACGGCCAGGGCGCGCACCTTGCCGCTCTTGATGAGCGGGGT
>JAYUHT010000597.1:0-8156 GCA_043766725.1 Burkholderiales bacterium
GATTCTGGAACCCTTGTTCGCAGCGCGCGCGCGCATGAACCAGGGCTGAAATGAAACACCCCCTACGCGCTTCGCGCGCCCCCTCAAGGGGGCAACGCCGGCGGCCCGGCAAAGCCGGTTCCGCGGCGTTCGCTTGGGCCGTGCTGCTTCATGCCTGGCAGGTTGCGGCTGGCGCCACGGAAAACTGACATGGCCTTGCTTGATCGCATCCAAACAGGCTGGCGTTCGGCCATGCCGGTGGTGTTGCAGACCGAGGCCTCTGAATGTGGCCTGGCGTGCCTGGTGATGTTGCTGGCGCATCACGGCACGACCACCGACCTGCCCACCCTGCGCTCGCGCCACGGCGCCATGCCCCAGGGCATGACCGTGACCGACCTGATCCGCGTGGCCGCGGTCGAACAACTCAGCACGCGAGCGCTGCGGCTCGATCTGCACGAACTGCGCGCGCTGCGCCTGCCGTGCATCCTGCATTGGGAGCTGTCGCACTTCGTGGTGTTGCGCGAAATTCGCGGCGATGGCGTGGTCATCATCGACCCCGCGCACGGCGAGCGCAAGGTCTCGCTCGAAGCGTTCTCGCGCGCCTTCACGGGCGTGGCGCTGGAGCTGTGGCCCAGTTCGGGTTTTGCCCCGCGCTTTGAGGCGCAGCGCATTTCGCTGCGCCACCTGATCGGCCATGTCGGCGGCCTGTGGCCCACGCTATGGCGGGTGTTGGCGGTGTCGCTGGCGCTGGAGGTGCTGGGCCTGATGAACCCGTTGTTCATGCAATGGATCGTCGACCACGTGATCGTGTCGCGCGACCTCGACCTGCTCACCACCCTGGGCATCGGCTTCATCTTGCTGCTGTTCGTGCAGCAGGCGTTCACGGTGTTGCGCTCGTGGCTGGTGCTGCGCGTGGGCACGCAGTTGCGCGTGCAATGGCGTTCTAACGTACTGAGTCACTTGCTGCGCCTGCCGCTGGACTATTTTTCAAGGCGGTACCTGGGTGATGTGATGTCGCGCTTCGGCTCGATCAGCAACATCCAGCAGGTGCTCACCAGCACCTTCGTCGAAGCCGCGCTCGACGGCGTGATGGTCATCCTGGCCCTGAGCCTGATGCTGCTGTACAGCCTGGAACTCAGCGCCGTGGCTGTTCTGTCGGTGTTGCTCTACACCCTGGTGCGGGTGGCGCGCTATGGCCCGCTGCGCCGGGCCACGGCCGAGCGCATCGTGCGCTCGGCCAACGAGTCCAGCCACCTGCTGGAAACGGTGCGGGGCATTCGCACCATCCGGCTGTTCGCGCGCGAAACCGAGCGCCTGGGCACCTGGCAATCGCTCATGGTCGCTGACGTCAACGCCGGGCTGCGCATCCAGCGGCTGGAGATCTTCTACCGCATGATGCGGCGCACCTTGTCGGGCCTGTTCACCTTGTTGATCTTGTGGCTGGGCGCGCGCACGGTCATTGCAGGCGGCATGAGCGTGGGCATGCTGCTGGCCTTCCTGGCCTACCGCAGCCAGTTCGATGGCCGCGTGACCGATCTGGTTAACAAGTGGTTCGACCTGCGCATGCTCGGCCTGGATGCGCAGCGCCTGGCCGACATCGTGCTCACGCCGGCAGAGCCAGGCGGCGCGCCGGTGTCCAGCCCGGGCCCAGTCAGCCCACCCGAGATCAACATCGCCGGCCTGCACTTCCGCTACGCCGAAGGCACGCCCGACGTGTTGGCCGACCTGCACCTGCACATACCGGCCGGGCAGTCGGTGGCCATTGCCGGCCCGTCGGGTTGCGGCAAGACGACCTTGGTCAACATGCTGCTGGGGGCCTATCACGCCCAGCGCGGCGCCATCCTCATCGACGGCCTGGCGCTGGAACACGTCGGCATCGATCGCTGGCGCGCCAGGGTGGGCACGGTGATGCAAGACGATGTGCTCTTTGCCGGCTCGGTGGCCGACAACATCAGCTTCTTCGACCCCAAGGCCGACCACGAATGGGTCGAGCAATGCGCGCAGCATGCCTCGATTCATGACGACATACTGCGCATGCCCATGGCCTACCAAACGTTGGTCGGCGACATGGGCACCACGCTGTCGGGCGGACAGAAGCAACGTGTGCTGCTGGCCCGTGCGCTGTACCGGCGCCCGCAGGTGTTGATTCTTGATGAAGCCACCAGCCATCTCGATGCGTTGCGTGAATCTCAGGTCAATGCGGCAGTGTCCAAGATGGCGGTCACGCGCATCGTCGTGGCGCACCGGCAGGAGACGCTGGCCTCGGTCGACCGGGTCGTGGAAATGGCCGCCGGCAAGATCGTGCGCGATGAAACCGCGCAGGCCTATCGGCAGCGCAAGCTTGATCTTGCAAAGGAGCCCGCAACGTGAGGCAAGTCAAACCAAACGTTCGTTCCAGCGGCCTGTTTGGCGCTGCCGCTTTGGCTGTGTTCGCGCTGAGCAGCGCGGCCTTGGCCTTGCCCGTCATGCCCAGCCCGGCCGGGACGTTGGTGGTCGTGGCGCCCGTGCATCAACCCGCTTCACTGCCCGCCCCGCAGCGGCTTGCCGCCGCCGCGCCAGACACCCTGTCTCTGGTGGACTTGCAGCATTGCGGCGCACTGCCCACGCCGGGCACCACGCAAGTCGTGCGCATCGACACCGTGCTGCGCGCTGTGATCTGCCACAACGCCGGCGTGTTGCGCGGTACGGGGCTGGCGAGCAAGGCGCAGTCGGCGCTGGATCTTGCCTTGGCGGTGGGCCGGCCTGCGTTGAGCCTGCGCACCGGCGCCGACGCCGAAAGCCGCGGCGGCGTGGGCATGGCGGCCACCCTCAACCTGCAATGGCTGCTGTTCGACTTCAAGGCCGGTGACGCCGCCACCCTGCAAGCCCGCCATGCACTGGCGGCCGTGCTCAGCGAACAGCGCATCGAGGTTGCCAATGCGCTGGCCGACGCGGCGCAGCGTTACGCCGATGCCCTGTCGGCCAAGGGCCGCATGGACGCGGCCGCGAGCAACGCCTTCGTGGCGCACGACAGCAGCCAGGTCATCGACGCGCGCCAGAGTGCCGGCGCGGCAACGATGTCTGAAAAGCTCCAGGCCCAAACCGCCAAGTCGCAAGCTGAACTCGATTTGTCGCGCGCCATCGGGCAGTGGTTCTCGGCGCGCGGCGCCCTGGCCGTGGCCATGGGGCTGCCATCCGATCAAGCCTTCGAAGTGCAGGCCGACGAGCCGCCGCCAGCCACAGCGGCGGCCCCGGGCCTGGACATCCCGGCCTTGATCGCCGAGGCCCGCGCCAACCACCCCCGGGTGGTGTCCGCCGCGGCGCGGCTGGCTGAAGCACGCGCCCGGGTCGACAGCGCAACGGCGCAACGCTGGGGCAGCGTCAGCGCCGTCGCCAACGCCGGGCGCATGCGCTCGAGCAGCGAGTCCGACATCCGCAGCTCAGCCGGCGTGGGCGTGCAGTGGAGCGTTCCCATCCTCGACCGCGGCCTGCTGGCCAGCCGCCTGAACGACGCCCAGGCCGAAGTCGTGCTGAACCGCGTGGCGCTCGACGACGCCGGCGCACAAATCGAATTGCAGGTCTGGCAACTGGCGCAGGCGCTGTTGGCCGAGCGCGCCGGCCTGCGTGCCAGCCGCACCGTGCTGCAAAGCGCCGAGGCCGCGCTGCGCGCCACCAGCGAACGCTACCGTGCCGGCGTGGGTGGGTTCAGCGAGGTGCTGAATGCACAGAACGCCGCCGCCAGCGCACGCTTCCAGGCGGCCGATGCGCAAGCCAGCCTGCAGCGCACCGAGTTGCGCCTGTCCATCACCATGGGCCGGCTGGGGCCACACCTGGCGGGCAGCGGCGAACGCATCAGCCTGGGCAATGGCCTGGGCCGCGGCCCCCGGCCTTGATCACTTCACCTCAAACGCCGGCAGCTTCTTCGCCACGGCCACGTTCTTCAGCGTCACGTACACCGGCATGCCGTGCTTGAAGGCCGGGTAGTCCTCGCCTTGAATCAGCGGGCGCAGGTAGGCCTTGCATTTTTCGGTGATGCCGAAACCGTCGCGGCTGATGAAGTTGCGCGGCATGAACTTCTCAACGTTCGCCACCTTGGCCAGCGGTGCCACGCCGATCTTGTAGCGATACGGCACATCACTCAGGCGTTGCACCGTGGGCATCACCGCGTTGTGGCCGGCCAGCGCCAGCTCCACCGCCTTGGCACCCAGCTCATAAGCCTGACCCACGTCGGTCTTGCTGGCAATGTGGCGCGCGGCGCGTTGCAGGTAGTCAGCCACGGCCCAGTGAATCTTCACCTTCAGGCCTTCCTTCACCATGTTGGCCACCACCGGCGCGGCGCCGCCAAGCTGGGCGTGGCCGAAGGCGTCTTTCGTGCCCTGCTCGGCCAAGAAGCGGCCGTCAGGGTGGTGGCAGCCTTCGCTGACCACCACGGTGCAATAGCCATGCCGCTTGACGAGCTCGGCCACGCGCGCCAGGAACTTGGTTTGGTCGAAGGCGAGTTCAGGGAACAGCACGACGACCGGGATGCCATGGTCTTCAAGCAGGCCACCGGCCGCGGCGATCCAGCCGGCGTGCCGCCCCATCACTTCGAGCACGAAGACCTTGGTGGATGTCTTGCACATCGAACGCACGTCGAACGAGGCTTCAAGCGCCGACACCGCCACGTACTTGGCCACCGAGCCGAAGCCGGGGCAGTTGTCGGTGATGGGCAGGTCGTTGTCCACCGTCTTGGGCACATGGATCGCTTGCACCGGGTAGCCTAACGTTGCCGATAACTGGCTGACCTTGAAGCAGGTGTCGGCCGAATCGCCACCGCCGTTGTAGAAGAAGTAGCCGATGTTGTGCGCCTTGAAGACATCGATCAGGCGCTCGTATTCGCGCCGGTTCGCCTCCAGGCTCTTGAGCTTGTAGCGGCATGAGCCGAAGGCGCCCGAGGGCGTGGTCATCAGGCCGCGGATGGCGGCCGCGCTTTCCTTCGAGGTGTCAATCAACTCTTCCGTTAACGCCCCGATGATGCCGTTGCGCCCGGCGTAGACGCGGCCGATCTGCGCCTTGTGTTGGCGCGCGGTTTCAATGACCCCGGCAGCCGAGGCGTTGATGACGGCGGTGACACCGCCGGACTGGGCATAGAAGGCGTTTTTCTTGGCCATGCTGGTGCTTTATTGGGTAGACAGATGGAGGGCGTGCGGGATCGGTGAGCGACGTCAGTGTGCCGCCAACGCGCGGCCCACGACTTCGCGCACGTTGGGGCTCAAGTCTGGCTTGGCCGCCACGCGCTCGATGGCCTGGCGCGCCGCACTGCGGTACGGTTCGGCCAAGTGCTGGAAGCGGTCGAGCGCGCGCGCCAGGCGTGAGGCGACCTGCGGGTTCATGGCGTCGAGCAGCAACACGCGCTCGGCCCACAGCACATAGCCGGCGGCATCGGCGCGGTGGAAGGCCGCCGGGTTGTTGCGCGTCAACGCCAACAGCAGACTGCGTGCGCGGTTCGGGTTCTTCATCGAAAAATCCGGGTGCTGCAAGAGCAGCCGCGCGCGCGCAAAGACCTTGCCCGCGCCAATGCCCAGCGGCTCTTCGGCCATGGCCTGCAAGCTGAACCACTTGTCGATGACCAGGGCATCGCCCTGGTGGCGGGCGTAGAAGTGCTGCAACGCCGGCTCAGCCAGTTCGGCGTCGCTGTGCACCAGCGCGGCCAGCGCGCCAATGCGTTCGGTCATGTTGGCGGCGTCTTTCACGCGCTGGTGGGCGCGGCCGGGCCAAACCGCGTCGCCCGTGGCGCGGGCGTGCAGGCACAGCATGTGCAAGGCCAGGTTGGCCAGGGCGCGCTGGCCGGCTTGCTGCGCGTTGGGCTCGTAGCCGCCCCGCACTTGGCTGGCGGTGTGCACCCGGGCCCAGTCGTCGCGCAGCCGCGCCGCCAGCTCCTGCCGCATGGCGGCATGCACGCGGTGCACGAGTTGCGGGTCGACCTGGTCGAGCTGTTCGGCCACATAGTCTTCCTTGGGCAGTTGCAAGGCCAGCGCCTTGAACGCCGGGGCCAGGCTCGGGTCGTGCAACAGGCCGCGCTGGGCCTGCACGTAGGCCTCATCAAGCGGCAGCGCAACACCGGCGCGAATTCCCGCCAGCAAACGGCCCAGGGCGAGGCGCTGGCCAGCTTCGAAGCGGTTGAAGGCGTCGCCATCGTGGTGCAGCAGGGTCAGGCGCTGGGCATCGCTCAAGCCGTCGTCAAGCTGCACCGGCGCGGAAAAGCCGCGCAGCAGCGACGGCACGTCGGCCGCGCTGGCGCCTTCGAAGCGGAAGCTCTGCTCATGCTCTTGCAGCACCAGCAGCCGCTCGGCGCTGTTGCGGCCATGCGCCGGGTGCACCAGCGCGGCGCGCACCGGGATCACCATCGCTGCCTGCCCCGGGGGCAGGTGCTGACTCAGGTGAACCGTTAACACCTGGGTGGCCGCGTCATGCTCGCAGCGGGCGCGCACGCGCGGTGTGCCGGCCTGCGCATACCAGCGCTTGAAAGCGTCCAGGTTCAACGCCAGCGCGCTGCCGGGGTTGGCGTCGGCGATGGCTTGGGCGAAGTCATCGCAGGTCACGGCCTGGCCGTCGTGGCGGGCAAAGTACAGCTTCATGCCGGCCGCAAACCCGGCGCGGCCGACCAGCGTGAACATCATGCGCACGACTTCGGCGCCTTTTTCGTACACCGTGGCGGTGTAGAAATTGTCGATCTCCAGGTAGCGCTCGGGCCGCACCGGGTGGGCCATGGGGCCGGCGTCTTCGGGGAACTGCATGGCGCGCAAATCGAGCACGTCGTGGATGCGTTTGACCGCGCGCGCCGAGGGCTCGTGCGCCATGTCCATGCTGAACTCTTGATCGCGAAAGACCGTCAGCCCTTCCTTCAAAGAGAGCTGGAACCAGTCGCGGCAGGTGATGCGGTTGCCCGTCCAGTTGTGGAAGTACTCGTGGCCGACCACGCTTTCGATGTCGGTGAAGTCAGCGTCGGTGGCGGTGTGGGGGCTGGCCAACACATAGCGCGTGTTGAACAGGTTCAGGCCCTTGTTTTCCATCGCGCCCATGTTGTAGTCGGGCACGGCCACGATCATGTAGCGCTCCAGGTCCAGGCTCAGGCCGAAGCGGGCTTCGTCCCAGGCCACCGAGGCGATCAGCGAATTCATCGCGTGCTCGGTCTTTTCCAGGTCACCGCGCTTCACGTAGATCTGCAACAGGTGGTCTTTGCCGGCGCGTGAGCGGATGCGCTGCTCGCGGCACACCAGGTCGGCCGCGACCACGGCGAACAAATAGCTTGGCTTGGGGAACGGGTCTTCCCATTGCGCAAAGTGGCGGCCGTTGCCGAGGTCGCCTTGTTCAACCAGGTTGCCGTTGGACAGCAACGTCGGGTACAGCGCCTTGCTCGCGCGCAGCAGCACGCGGTAGGTGGCCATCACATCGGGCCGGTCGAGAAAATAGGTGATGCGACGAAAGCCTTCTGCCTCGCACTGGGTGTACAGGCCGGCGCCGCTGACATACAGGCCGATCAGCGCGGTGTTCTTGTCGGGCGCGCAGGTGTTGCGAATTTCCAGCGTGAAGCTGTGCAGGGCCGGCGGCTCGTCGATCACCAGTTCACCGTTGTCATGGCGAAAGGCCACGCTGTCGCCGTTGATCTGCACGCGCAGCAGGTTCAGCCCTTCGCCGTGCAGGCGCAGTGGCTGAGCGGGCAACTCGGTGTTGCGTTCGATCTGCATGCGGCTGGAGACGATGGTCTTGGCCGGGTCCAGGTCGAACGTCAAGGCCACGGAACGGATCCAGAACGGCGGTGGCGCGTAGTCCTGGCGGCGGATTTCGATGGCGGCACCTTCGCGCATGGTCAACCTCTTTTTTTGTACGCCCAGCTTGGCTGTGGAAAGTGAACTACAAGCCCTGCTTCAGGCTGGCTTCAATGAACGGGTCCAGGTCACCATCCAACACCTTCTGCGTGTTGCTGATCTCCACATTGGTGCGCAAATCCTTGATGCGGCTTTGGTCGAGCACATAGCTGCGAATCTGGTGGCCCCAGCCGACATCGGTCTTGGTGTCTTCGAGCTTTTGCTGCGCCTCGCGCTGGATGCGCATTTCATGCTCGTACAAGCGCGAGCGCAGGCGCTTCCAGGCCACGTCGCGGTTGCTGTGCTGGCTGCGGCCGTCCTGGCACTGCACCACGATACCGGTCGGGATGT
>JAYUHT010000598.1:0-8126 GCA_043766725.1 Burkholderiales bacterium
GTGAGAAACGGCACCACATCGATCAGCCCGGCGCGCAGCGCATCCAGCATCGCCGCCACGCTCTCAAATCCCTGCACCTGCAGGCCCGCACCATAGTGCCGGGCGACGGCCTCGACGTACTCGGCGCCGATCCCGCTGTGCTTGCCACCGGCATCCATGTCGTTGAGCAAGACCAGCCCGCGCACAGCGCCGACACGCCACACCGGGCGCTCGATCAAGGCCGCCGCCTGGGTCTGCGTCAACAGCTTGGGCGGCGCCGGCGCCATCGCCGCCGGCAGCTTGGCCAAAGCCGCATCGAGCTGCGGCGCCGGCGCGCCGCGCAGGCTGGAGATGCCCTTGTTCAGGATCGTCGCCAGGCGGGCCCAATCCTTGCGCACAGCGAAGTGATAGTGGCCACTGCCATAACTCATCAGGCGGTTGACCTCGACCCCTTGCAGGTTCAGCCGGGCCAGCCACTCGGTGGCCGGCAGCAAGCTGCCCGAGTAGTAATCGGCCCGGCCTGCGGCCACGGCCTGCAGTGCCTCGCCAGTGGAATCGACGGCCAAGATGGTGGCCTGCGGAAACTGCCGCTGCACATAGGTGTTGGCCATGAAGCCGCGCTCGAGGGCGAACACGGCCTTGTCGGGCGCGGCCGTGGCCTGGCGGTCAGGCGTTCGCGCAAACAAGGCACTCGCGGTGGGCGTGGCGCCGAGCGTGAATTCCAGGAACTCGGCGCGCTCGGCCGTCACGCCCATCGACATCAGCACATCGACCTCGCGCGCCTTGGCCGCGGCCAGCGTCAGCGGCCAGGTGTCGAATACCACCGGCCTGACCTTCAGGCCAAAGGCACGCGCCACCGCGACCAACATGTCGGGGTGGATGCCCGAGACCTCACCATCGGCGCCAAGGACCTCAAACGGCGCGAAGCCGCCGCGCGACAGGCCGACGCGAACCTCGGGCAACTGGGCAATGAAGTCGCGCTCTTCATCCGTTAGCACTTGCCGGCCCAGGTGCGGTGCGCTGAGCGTTGCCGAGGTGCGGAAGCGGTACGTCGGGGCCGAAGCTGCGGGCGCCGCAGCTGTCGCGCGTGGCGTGGATGCGCTGGGCGTGGCGGAAGCCGCCGCTGGCGCGCCGCCCTGAGCAACCACCCGCTCTGGGCCGAACAGCAGGCCCAGCAGCCAGCCCACCAGCATCGCCAACGCGCACCGCCTGAATGTCATTTTTTTATACCTCCCCGACATGCCGCGCAGTATCAGCCTTGCCGCCTTGCCGCGCTGTCGCCCTGTCGTCCCGCCGTCACACCGCAGCGTCTGGCCGCGCCACCATCAGCCAGCCACAGCTGCGGCGCCTCAAGCGCCCAGCGCGGCCCGAAAGTGCGCCAGCGTGCGGCCCCAGGCCAAGCGCGCCGCCGCCTCATCAAAGCGCGGCGTGGTGTCGTTGTTGAAGCCGTGCTGGGTGCCGGGATAACGCTGCGCCTCATAGGACACACCGGCGGCCTTCAGCGCCGCCTCGTGCGCCGGCCAGGCGGCGTTGATGCGCTCATCGACATCGGCAAAGTGGATCAGCAGCTTGGCCTTGATCTGCGCCACCTTGTCCAGCGCCGGCGCGTTGCCATAGAAGGGCACGGCCGCTGCCAGATCGGGCAGGCGGGTGGCCAGGTAGTTGGCCATGCCGCCGCCGTAGCAAAAGCCGACCACGCCAACGCGGCCATTCGATTCCGCCCGGGCCTTGAGCAGGGCCGTGGCCGCCACAAAGTCTTCGCGCGTCTTGGCCTGATCGAGCTGCGGGAACAGCGTGCGCGCCTTGTCCTCATCGCCCGGGTAGCCGCCCAGCGGGAACAGCGCATCCGGCGCAAAGGCCAAAAAGCCATCGACGGCCAGGCGCCGGGCGATGTCTTCGATGTGCGGGTTGAGGCCCCGGTTTTCGTGCACCACCAGCACTGCGGGCAGCTTGCGCACCGCTGCGCCACCCGCGGCGCCGGCCGGCATGGCTAACAAGCCACGGGCGCGGCCATGACCCTGCGGTGAATCGAAACTCAGCACCTCGGTGCGGATGCGCGCATCGTCGGGCTTGATCACCTGCGCGGCAGCAAACTGCGGCGACAGCGCGCTCAACAACCCGGCCGCGCTGGTGCCGGCGATGGCCGCAAAGCGCGCCGCCTGATCCAAGAAACCCCGCCGATCGAGCTGGCCGTGCACGTATTGGTCGAACAAGCGCAGCACTTCGGGGTCGAAATCGGCGGCGGTGGGGCGGCGGGTGGGGTCGGTCATGGGGGGCTCCAGGCGGTGCGGCAACAAAGGCCCCGGTTTCTACCTCAGCCCACGCGCTTGCGCCAGCGCCCGCCGTTGCGCGCATCCACCAACTCACCGGCGCGGCGTTGGCCACGGGGGGCATCCACGGGCATTCGCTGCGGCATCTACCGCTTCGCCACACATCAAGCGATGAACCGTGCCGACGAGGAGTCGCTGGCAACCCTACTTCGATTGAACTCCGCAGCGCGCCTGTTGCGCGCCGACAGCTCGACATGACCGCCGCCGCTGATGGCCAAGCCCGGCCGGCCTCGGTGGACGATCACAAGCTGCTGCTGCGCGCGCTGGCAACCATGAAACTGGCACAGCGCGCCGCGCGCATCCGCGCTTGCCGCAATCAGTCTGCCGATGCCTTGGCCACCACGCGGCCCATCGCAAAGTAGGCCGTGTAACGCCGGCCCAGTGGCGGCTCCCAAATCGCGTATTCGGCGCTGAGCACGGGTACCGCCACCGCGCTTGTTTTCGATGGCGGCCCCAGCACCGCGATCACCGAAGCGCGTGAATCGCCGATGGCGATGGCCTCCCACTTTGCGGCGAAGCGATCCGGCGCTTGGCACCCGACCATCAATGCCACCGCGCAGCCGCTGGCGATGCTGCGCAGGCATCTGCGGCGCGTGGTGCGATCGGTCGCGGTCGCTGTCAGGGGCAGCGCCTGGGCGCTGGGCAGCCAATCAGAAGTGTGGTCAAAGTTCATCTCGCAATTGCAACGCTGATCGCCATCGCGCAGCGGGCCATCCAAGCTTGGTTGCAAACCAACGATGCCGGCCCCGAAATGATCCGCGCCGCCGAGCTGCAACCAAGCTTGGTTGTTGCCCACAAGCCTTGATCTGGCGCAAACCATAGCGGCACCTAACCCAAGGAGCCCTCATGACCACCGCCGCCTGCGCAGCCAGCCACACCGGCACGCTCAACGCCATCCCTTGCCCCAGCCTTGTCTTGCGAGCCCAACTGCAGCGCGAATCGCCCGGTGCCAGCACCGCCAAATTGGCGCTGGACAGCCACACCGCGCTGCGCAGCGGCAGCCTTCGATTGGCCGGTGCCATCGCACTGCATGTACTGCGGCCGGCGGGCAGGCACAAGCCCATGCTGGCCGAGTGGGCCTTTCATGAGTGGCCGCGCGGTGCAGTGCATCAAGCCCGTGAGGCGCTGATGACCGCTTTCGGCCAAGGCAGTGGCGGCTGGCGCATGCTGTCTTGCCGGGTGGCCGAAACCACGGCCGCACCCGCGCCAAGCGAGCCAGCCGTTGAAAGCGAGCTCTGCCTGCGCTTTGAAACCCCGCTGCGGTTCATGCTGCCCCACAGCGCCCACAGCGCACCGCAGCTCACGCCCGCGCTGCTTTTGCAGTTGATTCATCGGCGCAGCCAGGCCTTGATGACCTGCCCTGCCGCGTTGCCGGATGCGGCGGCCACGCTGCAGCTACTCAGCCACTTTGGCCATTCGGATTGGTGTGGCGCGCCCACAGTGCGCGGCCTGCGGCCCGCTCAATTTCAGGGCACGCTGTTCTTGCGCGGCGCGTCCACCGCCCTGTGCGAGCGCCTAACGGCACTTCAACCCTGGCACCTGGTGGACGAGCGCGATGCCGACGGCGTGGCCTGGCGTGGCGCCTACCGCGTGCAGGTGCAACGCGAGCCCTGGCTCGATCACGCCCTGCGCAAGCGCTGCCGCATGGCCCTGGCCGCGCAGCGCATGGTGCGCGATCACGATGCGGCGCCGGTGCTGGCCGCCGGTGGCCGCGTACTTGAGCCGGTAGAGATGGCCGACACCGTGCTGGCCCACTGGCGCAGCGGCACGCATCAGCCCCAGCCCACCGAGGCTTTCGATCTGCACCGCCCGGGCCACGCGCCGCGCCGCATCGAGCGGCTGGCCACGCTGGATTTGTTAGGCCAGCAACACACGCTGCAGGTGTTGACGCCGGTTTTCGAGCGCATGTTCGATCCGCACTCCTACGGCTTCCGGCCCGGCCGCAGCCGCACCGACGCCATCGAGGCCGTGCGCGCCGCGATGCGCGAGGGCTTCAACCATGTGGTGGAGTCCGACATCGCGCAGTGCTTTCCCAGCATCAATCATGAGCGGCTTCTGGCCCTGCTCGATCAAACCCTGCTGCGCAGCGACACCTTGATGCGCAAGCTGCTGTGGCAAGCCATCACCCAACCCTTCGTGTTTGCCGGCACCCAGCATGAGCGCAGCCACGGTTTGGCCCAGGGCTCACCCTTGTCGCCCCTGCTGACCAACTTGATGCTCACGCGGCTGGATAAGACCTTGGACACCACGCGCTTTCGCTACGCTCGCTATGCCGATGACTTCGTGGTGCTGGCCCGGTGCCGCGCCGATGCGGTCGAAGTGCTAACGCATATTCGGCAGGTGCTTGGCGATGACGGCCTGCACCTTGCCGAGCACAAGACACACATCACCCACGTACAAGCCGGATTCACCTTTTTGGGCGAGGCCTTTGGCACGCAGAGCCTGGAGCCCCTGCCCAAGGCCGATGTCGCCCAACGCAAGCCGCTGCTGGTGACCGAGCCCTATCTGCAATTGGGCGTCAACGGCGATGCGCTAGAAGTGCGCCGCCAAGGCGCGCTGGTGGGCCTGTGGCCGCTGCGCCGATTGAGCGAGGTTCTCGTCCTCGGGCCGGCCAATTTCTCCAGCGTGCTGGTCGATCGTTGCCAACGGCTGGACGTGCCCGTGGCCATCGCCCAGGCCGGGCGCGGCGCTGTTAGTTTGCTGGCGGCCGGGCGGCGGCGCTTTCACGATCAACAAATCCAGCACGCCACCTGGCATGCGGCCTTGACCGACAGTGCCCGCGTGGCCATGGCCAAAGAAGTGGTGGACAGCAAGCTGAACAACCAGATCGCCTTGATCACCCAACGCCGCGGCCACGACGAATTGGCTGAGACCCTGCGCGAGCTGCGCCGCCAGCTCGGCGGCACGCCCGAGGTGGCCCGCCTGCGTGGCTTTGAAGGACAAGCCGCGCGGCTGTACTTCAGCTGGATGCGCGAGCAAATCGTGCCCACGCAGCGCATCCACTTTGCCTCGCAAAAGCGTGCTCGTGGCGGCCCGGATCGGCTCAACGCGCTGATGAACTTCGCTTACTTTTTGCTTTATGCGCGCATCAACGGCTTTGCCCGCGTGATGGCCCTGAACCCCTACCTGGGCTGGCTTCACGACAGCGAAGAAGACTACGAATCCCTGGTCTACGACCTGATGGAGCCCTTCCGCCCCTTTGTGGACCGCATCGTGCTGCGCCTGATCAACCGCCAAGAGTTGCGCGCGGCGCACTTTGACGACAGCACCGGCGCCTGGCGCCTGACCCGCAATGCCATCCGCCATGTGGCCGAGCGCTTTGAACACGGCATGGGCGAGGCCGTGCAGGGCGTGCCCCTGCGCGAGCTGATGTGGGCCCAGGTGCGCAGCGTGCGCAATCTGGCCACTCAGCAGGGGCCGCTGTGGCTGTTCCGGTGGGACCCGCGTGAGCCATTGGGCGGCGCCAGCCAGCCCAGGGTGCTGACCTTGGACGGCGGCTTCTCAGCCTGACGCCAACGGGCTGCCCCCGCCGCCGCGCTTTCGCCATCGCTATTGCTTGCCCGAGGAGGACCGCACCATGACCGCACGCGCGCCCATCAGCCAGCAGCCACTGTTTGTGGCTTGTTATGACATCAGCAACGACCGCGAGCGCCGGCGCATGGACAAGCTGCTGTGTGGCTACGGCTTTCGCACCCAGAAGAGCGTGTTCGAGTGCCACCTTGGCAAATCACAAAAGCAACAACTGGTGGCTGCGGTGGAGCGCCTGGCGCTGCGCAGCGGCCACCTGCGCCTGTACCGGGTCTACGCCGATGCAGGCGCGCAGACCCTGGGCCAGGCCGTCAAAGCCGACCCGGTCACCTATGCTTTCACGGTTTAGGAATGCCCTGGTCAACGCAGCCCTTGAGGAGGTGGACTGGCGGGCCGCGAGACGAAGGGGGCACTGCGGGAATGGACAAGATCAAGCGCTCCAAGGGCTCGCTAGCTGCGTTCGCATGCCTCCTCACCGCTCACGATGAATATCGGGCGAACCGGTGAAGAACGGCACCAGCACCACCCTGACCAACTGGTCTTGTCACCGCGCACGGTGAATATGCGGCGAACCGAGTCACATGATCAACCACCTGTCCCGCAAGTCTTGTCACCGCTCACGGTGAATATGCGGCGAACGAGCGTTTGTGGAAGCTCGAAGCAAGTGCAAAAAACGTCTTGTCACCGCTCACGGTGAATATGCGGCGAACCAATGTCCAGACGGACAAAATGATCACGAACCAGGTCTTGTCACCGCCCACGGTGAATATGCGGCGAACATTGAAAGAGTCCGTGTTGCACGCTCGCATATCGGGTCTTGTCACCGCTCACGGTGAATATGCGGCGAACTGGAGATCATGAAAGCTTCCGCCAACGCCAACGGGTCTTGTCACCGCTCACGGTGAATATGCGGCGAACCCTCCAAAGGGGGTACCCCTGCAGTATCCGTCGCATGTCTTGTCACCGCTCACGGTGAATATTCGGCGAACTATTACATATCTCCAAGCAAACGTGTTCAACAGTCTTGTCACCGCTCACGGTGAATATGCGGCGAATCGACTGGTTGATTCATCCATTTCTATAAAAGAGTCTTGTCACCGCTCACGGTGAATATGCGGCGAACTGGGCTCGAGTGGTCACTCGCTTGGAAGATTGTCTTGTCACCGCTCACGGTGAATATGCGGCGAACATGTATCGGCAACGTGAGTGACAACAGGTTTCAAGAGTCTTGTCACCGCTCACGGTGAATATGCGGCGAACCACCGAAGGCTTTGTCTGGATTGCTGCGCTGGTCTTGTCACCGCTCACGGTGAATATGCGGCGAACCCTCCATCCTCAACCAATCGGAGTACGACCATGGTCTTGTCACCGCTCACGGTGAATATGCGGCGAACCAACCGCCTGCCCGCCAAGTTCGATGAACGCCTGGTCTTGTCACCGCTCACGGTGAATATGCGGCGAACGTGTCATTTTCCCCGTGGCCGCCCCGGCCAAGGTCTTGTCACCGCTCACGGTGAATATGCGGCGAACACGGTGTCTTGGTTGACTTCGTTCAACCAACTGTCTTGTCACCGCTCACGGTGAATATGCGGCGAACAAGAAGTAGCCGAAGCTGTTTGGCTCGACACGTCTTGTCACCGCTCACGGTGAATATGCGGCGAACCTGGCACTCACCGAGATCGACTTCGCCAAGGGTCTTGTCACCGCTCACGGTGAATATGCGGCGAACCTTCGCGAGGTACTCGCAAGTGTGCAGGATTTCAGTCTTGTCACCGCTCACGGTGAATATGCGGCGAACGTCTCGCGATTTCGATATGGGGAACAGGACAGGTCTTGTCACCGCTCACGGTGAATATGCGGCGAACGCGTGGAGAAAAACCCAAAAACAACTGGAATAAAGGTCTTGTCACCGCTCACGGTGAATATGCGGCGAACCACCGCGGCCATCGACAAATCCACCACCAAGTCTTGTCACCGCTCACGGTGAATATGCGGCGAACCAGCAGCGAGATGCTGCTGACCGAGCGAAAACAGTCTTGTCACCGCTCACGGTGAATATGCGGCGAACATGACCAAAGCACCAAAAACCAACCCGTTTGTCTTGTCACCGCTCACGGTGAATATGCGGCGAACTCTCCATAAGCATCAGATGCCTATTAAAAGAGTCTTGTCACCGCTCACGGTGAATATGCGGCGAACCATGACGATTTTGAATTTAGCTTGAACAGCGTGTCTTGTCACCGCTCACGGTGAATATGCGGCGAACGTTTGGAATCGAGATCGACGGTG
>JAYUHT010000599.1:0-3061 GCA_043766725.1 Burkholderiales bacterium
TGGGCCTGCCCGTGACCAACCTGGTGGCCATGGCCGACCTGGGCGTGCTGGAGCGCGACCAGCTGCGTGAGGCGCTGGCGGTGGTGAAGCAGTTCCGCCAGTTCGTGGCGCTGCGCTATCACCTGGATGCGCTGTAGCGCTGAGAGCCTGTGTTCAACAAGCTCCTGGCCCAGCGCCTGCTGGCCCTGTTTGCGGCGGCCGCACTGCTGCTGAACTTTCCGTTGCTGGCGCTGTGGGATCGTGATGCCACGGTGTTCGGCCTGCCGCTGTTCCCGGCGGCGCTGTTCGGCATCTGGGCCGCCTTGATTGCCGCCTTGGCCTGGTTGCTGGAACGCGATACGGCTGACCTGGACAGTTAACATCATGCTGCCCGGCGCACTCGTCATCGCCACCTCGCTGGCTTACCTGATGCTGCTGTTCGCAGTGGCGGCGTGGGCCGACCGCCGGCGCGCGCGCGGGGCGTCGGTGATCGGCAACGCCTGGGTCTATGCGCTTTCCATGGCCGTGTACTGCACGGCCTGGACGTACTTCGGCTCGGTCGGCCGCGCCGCCACCGCCGGCGTGTGGTTCCTGCCCATCTACCTGGGGCCGATGCTGGCCATGCTGCTGGGCTGGATGGTGCTGCGCAAGATGATCCGCATCGCGCGTACGCAGCGCATCACCACCATCGCCGACTTCAT
The DNA here is from genome assembly GCA_043766725.1 of Burkholderiales bacterium. Classification (GTDB taxonomy): domain Bacteria; phylum Pseudomonadota; class Gammaproteobacteria; order Burkholderiales; family Burkholderiaceae_C; genus Rubrivivax. The sequence continues at coordinate 681 of JAYUHT010000599.1, forward strand.
CGCCAGCCGCTACGGCAAGAGCGCGGCCCTGGCCGGGCTGGTGACGCTGATCACCGTGGTGGGCATCGTGCCCTACATCGCCTTGCAGTTGAAGGCCATTGCCAGCGGCTACGCCGTGCTCACCGCTTTGCCCGGCCAAATCGCGGGCGCAAGCGGACATTGGCTGGCCGACAGCACCCTGCTCATTGCCTTGGCCATGGCCGGCTTCACCATGGTCTTCGGCGCGCGCCAGCTCGACGGCGCCGAACGCCATGAAGGCATGGTGGCGGCCATTGCCTTCGAGTCGGTAATCAAGCTGCTGGCCTTTTTGGCCGTGGGCGTGTTCGTCTGCTGGAGCTTGTTCAACGGCCCGGGCGACATCTTCGCGCGCGCCCGCGCCGCGCCCGAGCTGGCCCGGCTGCTCACGCTCGGCCAGGGCCAGGCCTTCGCTTACGAGCAGTGGTTCGCGCTCACGCTGCTGGCCATGTTGTCGGTGCTGTTCCTGCCGCGCCAGTTCCAGGTGATGGTGGTGGAGAACGTCGACGAGCGTCACCTCAAGCGCGCGGTTTGGGTCTTTCCGCTGTACCTGCTGCTGATCAACCTGTTCGTGCTGCCCATCGCCCTGGGCGGGCTGCTGCTCGACCCACGATCCAACCCGGAAACCTTCGTGCTCACGCTGCCGCTTGAACACGGCGCCCCGGCGCTGGCCTTGCTCGCGTTCGTGGGCGGCTTGTCGGCCGCCACCGGCAAGGTCATCGTCGAGGCGATTGCCGTTTCCACCATGGTCTGCAACGACCTGGTGATGCCGCTGCTGCTGCGCACGCGGCGCTTTGCCGCGCAGGCACAGGGCGACCTGGCGGCGCTGCTGCTGAACACCCGCCGCGCCGCGATCCTGCTCATCTTGCTGTTAGGGTATGCCTACTTCCGCCTGGCCGGCGAGGCCTATGCGCTGGTGTCGATCGGCCTGATCAGCTTCGCCGCCGTGGCCCAGTTCGCGCCGGCCCTGCTGGGCGGGCTGTACTGGCAGGGCGGCACCCGCGCCGGGGCGTTTGCCGGCTTGCTGGCCGGCTTTGCGCTGTGGGCCTACACGCTGATGCTGCCTTCGGTGGCCAAGTCGGGCTGGTTGGCCAGCGGCTTCCTCAACCACGGCCTGTTCGGCATCGAGTTGTTCAAGCCCGAGCAACTGTTCGGGCTCAAGGGGCTGGACAACCTCACCCACGCGCTGTTCTGGAGCCTGACGCTCAACACCGCGCTGTTCGTGTCGGTGTCGCTGTGGCGCGCGCCGAGCGCGCGCGAACGCAGTCAGGCACTGTTGTTCGTGGATGTGTTCGAGCGCGACGCCACGCCCGCGTTCTGGCGCGGCCGCGCCGAGTTGACCAGCCTGCGCGCCCTGTGCGAGCGCCTGCTGGGCAGCGTGCGCACGCAGCGGCTGTTTGAGCAAGTGGCGGCCAGCCAGGGCCGTGCGCCCGGCCAGCCGCCGCGCGCCGACGCGGCGCTGGTGCGCGATGTGGAAACGCAGCTCGCCGGCAGCATCGGCAGCGCCTCGGCGCGGGTGATGGTGGCCGCCGTGGTGGAAGAAGAACCGCTGGCCCTGGGCGACGTGATGCAGCTCGTTGAAGAAGGCTCGCAACTGCGCGCCGCCAATGAACAATTGAAAAGCCTGGATCAGATGAAGGACGACTTCATGTCGTCGGTGACGCATGAGTTGCGCACGCCGCTGACCAGCATCCGCGCCATGGCCGAGATGATGGTGGACGAGCCCGAAATGCCCGCCGCGCAGCGCAGCCGCTTCACCGGTTTGATCGTGACGGAGACCGAACGCTTGACGCGTTTGGTCAACCAGGTGCTCGACCTGGCCAAGATCGAATCGGGCCAGGCCGCCTGGCGGCTGGCGGCGTGCGATCTGAACGCCATCGCGCAGCAAGCCGCCGCCGCCATGGCCGCGCCGCTGGCCGAGCGCGCCACCGTGCTCACGCTCGACCTGCCCGCAGGCCTGCCCAGCGTGATGGCCGACCCCGACCGTTTGATGCAGGTGCTGCTCAACCTGCTGTCCAACGCCGCCAAGTTCGTGCCCGTGCCGGGCGGGCGCATCACCCTGAGTTTGCGTGCCACGCCCGAAGCCGCCGTGTTCAGCGTCGGCGACAACGGCCCCGGCGTGCCGCCTGCGCAGCAAGCCTTGATCTTCGATAAATTCCGCCAGGGCGGCAGCGCCAGCCAGCAGCCCGTGGGCACCGGCCTGGGCCTGCCCATCAGCCGCCAGATCGTGCGCCACTTCGGTGGCCGGCTGTGGCTTGAATCGGCGCCCGGCTCGGGTGCAACGTTCCGTTTCACCTTACCCTGGCAAGCTTCAGGAGCCACACCATGACCCAGAAAATCCTGATCGCCGACGACGAGCCCAACAT
>JAYUHT010000600.1:0-3059 GCA_043766725.1 Burkholderiales bacterium
CCCGTGGCTGAATCGGCACCGCAACGTAGCCAGTGGCTGAATGGGCACCTTGATTCAGCCCGTGGCTGAATCGGCACCGCAACGTAGCCAGTGGCTGAATGGGCACCCTGATTCAGCCACTGGCTGAATCGGCAACCTGATTCACGGGTGCGTGGTCGCCGCTGCGGTGCGCCAGCCAGGCTGACCAGCCCAGCCAAGCCAGCCAGCCCAACCAGCCCAGCGCCGCGGCGCCGCCCAGGGCGATGTGCACGCCGGCCACAGCGCCGGCGCCGGCCCACTCAACCGCCACACCAAACAACAGCGTCAACAGGGCATAGCCGGCGGCCGCGCGCAGCGGCGAGGCACCGGCCTGGCCGCGTCGGGCCGGGGCCCACAACTGGCCACTCCAGGCCAGGCTCCAGGCCGCGCCGTGGGCGCCTGCCAGGATCAACAAATGCCACGGTGGCGGGGCCCAAGCCGCCGCGGCTCCACCGGCCACCAACAACGCCATGCACACGAACGACAGGCGCGCCGTTGGCCACCGCGCAATGGCGCCGCGCAGCAGCAGCGCCGGCGCGAACATGGCGCCCAGGTGCAGCAGCACCATGGCCTGCGGCGCAATGCCTTGGGCGCGGCACCAGGCGGCCATGAGCGGCAGGGCGGCCATCATCGGCAGCATGGCCAACCCGGCCAGCAGCGTGGGCCACTGCGCCAGGTCGCGCCACGCGCCCGCGGGCCAGGCGGGTAGTGAACAGTCGAACAGGCCGGCGCGGCAACCCGGGGCGCGTGCCCGCTCATCCAGCCCGTGCTGGAGCCACCACAGCGCGGCGGCCACCACGCCGACCAGCGCTGCCAGCCGATAGGCCAGCGCGGGCAGGTCGCCCGGGTCGCCCAGCACCAGGCCGGCACCCAGCGCGCCCAGCGCGGCGGCGGCCACCGGCGGGCGCGGCGCGCTGGCGTGCGTGAGTCGTAGCGCGCGCACCACGCCCGAGGCCAAAGCGGTGAGGGCGGCCCAGCCCACCAGGGCCAGCCACAAGGCGGGCAGGCCGCTGCCGCGCACACTGGCCAGCAAGCCGGCCGTGGTGGCGGCGGCCGCGCCAAGCAAGGCCCAGGCGCGCAGGCTGCGGCGCATGCCGCCGCGCGTGGCCACGGCAGCCATGGCCCCCAGCGCCAGCAGCCACAACGCCACCAGCGCAAAGCCCTGCCAGAGCGTTGGTGCGAACTGCAAGGCCAGGCTGCCCAGGCCGACCCAGCCCGCCACGAGCAAGGCCCAGGCGCCGGTGCGTGCCAGCGGCAGGCGCAGCGTGGTGGCGCCTGGCACTTGGGTCATCTTGTGGTTTCCGTGGCCAGCGCGGCCGGTGAAATCGCGGCGTGGCCGGCCAAAGTGGCCGGCCATTGCAGTCGGTGGCCGGTGCTGGCCGCAAAGTGTTCAAGGTCTTCGGCGGTGTCGATGTCAACGCGGTAGCGCTGGTTGCGGGTGTCGAACCACTGCACCCGCTCGGGGTGTTGTTCGCGCCACTTGCGGCAGGCCAGGTCGGCTTCTCCATTCAGCCATTGCTCACGCAGCGCGGCGTCGAACATCACCGGGTTGCCGGGCACGGCGGGCCCCTCGGCGACGCTGATTCGCGGCACCACCATGGCCGCCGTTCCGCGCTGCTTGTAGGCGCTGATCAGGGCGACGATGTCTTGCGCGTCGATCATGGGTTGGTCGGCCAGCGCCACGATCACGGCATCAACCCGCGCCGACAAGGCCTGCAAGCCCACCCGCACCGAAGAGGCCTGGCCGTCTTGCGGCCGCGGGTTGTGCGCCAGCGTGATGGGGAAGGCTCGCACCGCGGCTTCCACCGCCGCGGCATGGTGGCCGAGCACGACCACGAGCTCATCCACCCCGGCGCCCGACAGGGCGATCAACTGGCGCAAGATCAGCGGCACGCCGCCCAGTTCAAGCAGCGCCTTGGGCCGCCCGCCCAGGCGCGCGCCTTCACCGGCGGCCAACAGCACCGCGCCCACGGTCATGCGGCTGTACAGGCCGCCGCTGGCTTTGAGCATGCAACTCATGGTGTGACTCCTTGCAGTGACGTGCTGGCCGAATTCAGCGCAACGCTTCAATCAGTTTAGGCAACACGGCGCGGATGCTGGCCAAGTCTGCACCCGGCGCCAGCAAGTCCAGGTGCGGCAGCGCGGCTTGCATGCCCTGGTTGATCGGTGCATAGCCCGGTTGGTTGCACAGCGGGTTGAGCCAGACGATGCGCCGCGCGCGCCGGCGCAGTTGCATCAGGGCCTGCGCCAATGGCGCCGGCTCGCCGGTGTCGTAGCCGTCGCTCATGATGATGAGCGCGGTGCGTGAATGAACCAGGCGCGGCGCATGCTCGCGGTTGAACTGCGCCAGGCTGTCGCCAATGCGGGTGCCGCCGGCCCAGCCCTGCGCAATCAGGTGCAACTGTTCTTGCGCGCGCCAGGGGTCGGGGTCGTGCAGCGCGCGCGTCACCGCGGTGACGCGGGTGTGGAAGATGAAGCTGTGCACGTCTTGCAGCTCGGCGCCCAGCGCGCGCGCCAGGCGCAGGTAGAAAAAGCTGTAAAGCGCCATCGAGCGGCTGACGTCAATCAATAACACCAGGCGCGCTCGCACCTGGCGCCGCTGCCGCCAGGCCAGGTGCAAAGGCGTGCCGCCGCTGGCCACGCTGCGCCGGATGGTGTGGCCCAGGTCGAGCTGGCAGCCTTGGCGGGAACGCCTTTCGCGGCGCGTGCGGATGTGCTTGAGCTGGCGCGCAAAGCGGCGCATCAGGGCTTCGATGTCCAGCGTGTGTTCGCGCTGGGTGAGGGCGCGAAAGTCGGTGGAACTCAACACCTCATCGCGGCTGGCAGCCAGGCGCGGGCGCATGTCCTGTTCATCGTCCTGTTTGGCCGGCGCATCGCTTGTGCTTTTGGGCCACTGCCCGCTCAAGCTGCGCTGCGGCGCCGCTTCGCGCGGCGCGGGGGCCTGCCAGCGGTTGGCCGGCAAGAACCAGGCATCGAACAACTGATCGAAGCGCCGCCATTCATCGGCCCGGCCGCACAGCAACGCTTGCAAGGCCCAGCGC
>JAYUHT010000601.1:0-3055 GCA_043766725.1 Burkholderiales bacterium
GCGCGGGTTCTTCGCGCCGCGCTTTTCGCCCAGCATCAGGTTCTGGTGCACGGTCAGGCTGGGGAAGATGTCGCGGTTCTCGGGCACGTAACCGATGCCGGCATGGGCAATCTCGAAGGCCGACCTGCCCAGCACCTGCTGCCCCTTCCAGTTGACCGACCCGGTGCCATCGACCAGGCCCATGATGGTCTTGACCGTGGTGCTGCGGCCCGATCCGTTGCGGCCCAGCAGGGCCACGATTTCCCCGGGCCGAACCTCGAAATCAACCCCGTGCAGCACGTGACTCTTGCCGTAGTAGGCATGGACGTCTATGAGTTTCAGCATGTCAGTGCCCTGCCTGCTCGGCCTGCTCTTCGGCGAGTACCGAGCCCAGATAGGCTTCCTGCACCTGCGCGTTGGCGCGCACCTTTTCGGGCGTATCGAAGGCGATGACTTCGCCATAAACCAGCACCGCGATCTTGTCCGCGAGCCCGAACACAACACCCATGTCGTGCTCCACAGTGAGCAGCGTTTTGCCGACGGTGATCTCGCGGATCAGATTGACGAAGCGCGCCGTTTCGCTGCGGCTCATGCCCGCGGTGGGCTCGTCCAACAGCACCACATTGGCCCCGCCGGCGATGGTGATGCCAATTTCCAATGCGCGTTGCTCCGCGTAGGTCAGGTTCATGGCCAACGCGTCGCGCCGGCGTTCCAGCTTGATCATGGCCATGACTTCTTCAGCGCGTTCATTCGCATCGCGTGCGCCGGCCAGAAACTTCCAGAAAGCGTATTTGTAGCCCAGGCTCCACAGCACCGCGCAGCGCAGGTTCTCGAAGACACTGAGGCGGTTGAACAGATTGCTGACTTGGAAGCTGCGCGCCAGGCCCATGCGGCTGACTTCATAGGGCGCCAGGCCGTCGATGCGTTTGCCATTCAGCAGAATTTCGCCACTGGTGGCGCCAAAGCGGCCGCTGATCAGGTTGAAGAGCGTGCTCTTGCCGGCGCCATTGGGCCCAATGATGGCCACCCTTTCGCCGGGCTGCACCACCAGGTTGACGCCGCGGATGATTTCGGTTTTGCCGAAGGACTTGCGCAGGTCTTTGAGTTCCAGCGCGGGTGGCTTGGTGGTCGTGCTCACAGCGCGGCCTCCTTGGCGCGGATGGCCGCTTCGATTTCGCCTTGCACTTCGCCCCAGCGCTGCGCGAAACGCTTGCGCACCACCACGAAGGCCGCGCCGCCGACCAGGGCCAACAGGGCTGCGCCGGCCCAACTGCCGACCGCCTGCGCATTCAGGTCCACACCCATGAAACGCATCACCGGCCCCAGGGCTTCATTGAGTTGCAGGTGGTAGACCATTTCGATCATGGCCGACAGGCCGCAAAAAGCCAGCAGCCCGGTCGCCAGCAATGCAGCGTAGGGCAGCAGCAGGCCCTTCAGCTTGCCGAACTTCGCGACACGCAAGTTCATCATGATCAGGCTGGCGAAGCCGCCGGGCGCATACATCACCATCACCATGAAAACTAGGCCCAGGTAGAGCAGCCAGGCCTTGGTGAATTCGCTGAGCAGCACAAAGGCCAGCACCATCAACACCGCGCCGATGATGGGCCCGAAGAAGAAGGTGGCGCCGCCCAGGAAGGTGAACAGCAGGTAGGCGCCGGAGCGCGCCGCACCCACCACTTCAGCCGTGGCGATCTCGAAATTCAAGGCGTACATGCCGCCGGCAATGCCGGCAAAGAAGCCCGAGATGATGAAGCTGAAATGGCGCACACGCTGGGTGTTGTAGCCGGTGAATTCAACGCGTTCGGGGTTGTCGCGCACGGCGTTCAGCATGCGGCCCAGCGGAGTGCGCGTGAAAGCGTACATGCCGGCCGTGCAGACCAGGGTGTACAGCGCCAGCAGGTAGTAGACCTGGATCTGCGGGCCGAAACTGATGCCCAGCAGCGGCTTGCCGACCACGCGGTTGGCGTTGACGCCGGCTTCGCCACCGAAGAACTCGGGGACCATCAGCGACATCGCGAACACCAACTCACCGATGCCCAGGGTGATCATGGCGAACGTGGTGCCGGCCTTCTTGGTGGTGACAAATCCCAGCAGCACCGCAAAGCCCAAGCCCGCGCAGCCACCGACCAAGGGAATCAGGCTGACCGGCAAGGGAAAGCTGCCGCCGCCCACCGCTTTCAGCGCATGAATGGCCACGAAGCTGCCCAAGCCCGAGTACACCGCATGGCCAAAGCTGAGCATGCCGCCCTGGCCCAAAAGCATGTTGTAGGCCAAGCAGGCCACGATGGCGATGCCCATCTGCGACAGCATGGTGATGGACAGGCTGCTGGTGAAGACCAGCGGCGCCGCGAGCATCAGCGCAGCGCCCAGACCCCAGACGACGAGGTCGCGCGCACCGAAGGCGCCGTAACGATGGGTGGAAGCTTGCATGGCTTCAGCCCTCCCGGTTGCCCATCAGGCCCTTGGGCCTGAAGACCAACATCAACACCAAGAACAGATAGGGCAGTATCGGCGCGACTTGTGCCAGGGTCAGTTTGAACAGGGTGTTGGCTGCGGCGGCAGGCGGCAAGGTCAGGCCCAGGCCAGCCAACGCGCCACCCAGCGAATAGTCCAGCGCCACCGCAAAGGTCTGCAGCACGCCGATCAGGATGGAGGCCACGAAGGCACCGGCGAGCGAGCCCATGCCGCCGACCACGACCACCACGAAGATCACCGAACCCACGGTGCCGGCCATCGACGGTTCGGTCACGAAAGTGCTGCCGCCGATGACACCGGCCAGGCCCGCCAGACCCGCCCCCGCGCCAAACACCAGCATGAAGACACGCGGCACGTTGTGCCCCAGCGCTTCCACCATTTCGGGGTGGGTGAGCGCGCTTTGTATGACCAGGCCGATGCGCGTGCGCGTCAGCAGCAGCCACAGGGCCAACAGCATCACCAGGGCGATGAACATCATGAAGCCGCGGGTGGCGGGAAAGGGTGAGCAGACGATGCGCACCGCCGCATCGGCGCTGCTGCACAGGGCCTGCGGCACGGCGCCCAAGGTCAGGCTCAGGCCGCTGATGGACGAGTTGACCAG
>JAYUHT010000602.1:0-3039 GCA_043766725.1 Burkholderiales bacterium
ATCATCGCCCCGGCCGGCTTCATGCACCACGCCGTGGCCGAGAACGTGATCGCCGGCGTGGCCATGGCGCGGCGCGCGCAGTTCCAGTTTGGCCACACCTTGCCCAAGGGGCCGGCAGGCCAGGTGGACGCGGGCCTGGGCAAGACCTTGCCGATCGGTGCGCCCAGCCTGATCGCGCCCACCCTGAGCATCGAGCGTGAACACGAAGTGCACACCATCGACGGCATCGAAATTGAATTCCAGCTCACGCCCGAAACCGAAGCGCCGTCGGAGATGCACTTCTTCTTCCCCGGCGAACGCGCGTTGAACCTGGCCGAAAACGCCACCCACAACCTGCACAACCTGTGCCCCTTGCGCGGCGCGGCGGTGCGCGATGCGCTGGCCTGGAGCAAATACCTGCACGTGGCGCTGCACCGCTACGGCCCGCGCAGCGATGTGGTGCTGGCCCAGCACCACTGGCCCACCTGGGGCAACGCCGCGGTGCGCCTGTTCTTGAGCGAACAGCGCGACCTGTACCGCGTGCTGCACGACCAGACCGTGCGGCTGATGAGCCATGGCCTGAAGCCGGCCGAAATTGCCGAAGGGCTAACCTTACCGGTGAGCTTGCAAGAACGCTGGCATGCGCGCGGCTACTACGGCACGGTGTCGCACAACGTCAAGGCCGTCTACCAGCGCTATTTGAGCTGGTACGACGCCCACCCGGCCAACCTGCATGCCCTGCCACCGGTGGCCGCGGCGCAAAAGTACGTGGCCTATATGGGCGGGATGGGCGCCGTGCTTGAACGCGCGCAGGCCGACCTTGAGCGCGGCGAATACCGCTGGGTGGCCGAGGTGATGAAGCATGCGGTGTACGCCGAGCCCGGCAACGCCGCCGCGCGCGAACTGGCCGCGCAGGCCTTGGAGCAGATGGGCTTTCAGGCCGAAAGCGCCACCTGGCGCAACGCCTATTTGCTGGGAGCCCATGAATACCGCAACGGCCCGCCGCGCTTGCCGAAGGTGGCCGCCGGCATGGGCTTGATGGCGGCACTGAGCAACGAGCTGCTGATCGACGCATTGGCCGTGCGCGTGAACGCACCCAAGGCCGGCGCACAGGCCTTCAGCATGGCCTGGCATTTCACCGACAGTGGCGAGCATTGGTTGCTTGAGCTTTCCAACGGCGCGCTGAGCAGCCTGCGCATGACCGAAGCGCGGCCCGCTGAAGTAACGCTGGCGCTCACCCGCCCCACCCTCGAAGCCCTGTTGCAACAGCGCCTGGCACCCGCGCAGGCGGTGGGTGAAGGCCAGTTACGCATCAGCGGCGAGCAGGCGCTCGTGGCATTGTTCTTCGGCCTGCTCGACCGTTTCGCGGGCAGCTTCCCGGTGGTCGACGCCGCGCCCTGGCCGGCTTGATGCCTGCGGACTTCAGCCCTTCGACCCGTTGCCTTCGCAAAGCGCAGCGGCGCATATGGCGGGCAACTGCGCGAGAAGTTGCGGCAACGCGGTGCGCACCGTCGCCCACACCACTTCAAGGTCAATGTCGAAATAGCCGTGGGTGATCCGGTTGCGCATGCCCTTCATGCTTCGCCAGGGCAACTCTGGATAGCGGTCAAGGAACTCACTGTGATCAGCCAGCGCCTTGGTCGCAGCCTCGCCGATGATGACGAGGTTCAAGACAACGGCTTGTTGCGTGCGCGTATCCATCATGAACGCTTCTCTGCTCAGACCTTGAACGTAGCTGCACGCCAACTGCGCAGCGACCTGCATATGGTTCAAGTAGTCGGGCAGCCGATTCATGCTCACACGGGGCGCGCCTCGGCCAGTACCTGGTCACGAAACTTCGGCGGCAAATCAGCCGGTGTGCGCAGGTCGACGCTCACCCCCAACAGCGCCTCAAGTTCCACATGCAGGCCGCCAAGATCAAACAAGGTTGCGCCGGGAAGTGCGTCCACCAACAAGTCGAGGTCACTGCCCTCTTGATCAGTACCGTGCAGCACCGAGCCGAAGATGCGAGGATTCGCGGCGCGAAACCGGCCTGGCGCTTCGCGCACAGCGCTGCGTTTCAGTTCAAGGGCGGCGGATGGTTTCAACGGGGCCTCGCGCATGAGTGAGTCGATTCATCATAGCTTTTCAAAGCAGCGCAATGGCCGCTTACCGGCCGCCCGGTGGGCTACACCGTTGCATGAATACACTTGAATCCCGGCAGCGGATGAAACGCAGATTGAGCATGCATCAAGACACCCCCCCGAATTGGCCCGCCGCCCCAAAGCGCCCGCATGGCGCGCCGAACATCCTGCTGATCTTGTTCGACGATGTCGGCTTCTCGGACCTGGGCTGCTTCGGCTCGCCGATCCACACGCCGCACATCGACGCGCTGGCGGCTCAAGGCCTGCGCTACACAGGCTTTCACACCACGGCCATGTGTTCCACCACGCGCGCGGCGTTGCTCACCGGGCGCAACCACCATGCCGTGGGCATGGGCTGCCTGGCCAATTTTGATTCCGGCTACCCGGGCTACCGCGGCAAGATCAGCAAGGAGGCCGGCACCCTGGCCGAGATGCTGCGGCCCCACGGCTGGCGCAGCAGCATGGTGGGCAAGTGGCATGTCACGCCGCTGAGCGAGGGTGGGCCCACCGGCCCGTTCGACGGCTGGCCGTTGGGCCGCGGCTTCGACCGCTTCTACGGCATCATGGACGCCGAGACCGACCAGTACGCACCCGAGCTGGTGCGCGACAACACGGCGATTGAAGCGCCGGGCACGTTTGCATCGGGCTACCACCTCAGCGTTGATCTGGTGACTCAATCCATTCGTTATCTTGCAGATCACCAAGCCGCCGCACCCGAAGCGCCCTTCCTGCACTGGCTGGCTTTCGGCGCCTGCCATGCGCCGCACCAGGCGCCGCGCGAGTTGATCCTGAAATACGACGCGATCTTTGCGCACGGTTGGGATGTGGCGCGCAGCGAGCGGCTGGCGCGGCAAGTCGAACTGGGCATCGTGCCCCCCGGCACCGAACTGCCGCCGCGCAACGACGGCGTGAAAGCCTGGGCCGAATTGAGTGCCGA
>JAYUHT010000603.1:0-21008 GCA_043766725.1 Burkholderiales bacterium
CGATCATGACCGAGACGGGCGGCGCGGCCTGGCGCCAGACCATCTTCCACCCCTTCGCGCAGATGAGCCAGTTCGGCCGCGGCCGTGTGCTGCGCGCCGAAGTCGATTCACCCACCTATGCCACCAGCTATTTCGACCCGCGCGGCGCCACTGACTTGCACTTCCCGCTGCCGGCCGTGCCGTACTTGAAGCTGGCCGTGGTGGAAGACCCGGCCAGCGGCGCGGTGACGCTGTTCGCGCTGAACCGCCACCTCGATGAGCCCATGCCGCTGGATGTGGCCCTGCTGGGTTTTGGCACGCCGGTGTTGCTGCAAGCGCTGCAATTGCAGCATGCGAACTTAAAGGCCACGAACACCAAGGAGCAGCCCGACCGGGTGAGCCCCAAGCCGCTGAGCGGCATCACGGTGAGCGCTGACCGCATTCAGGCCACGCTGGCGCCGGCGTCGTGGAACGTGATCCGGCTGGGCCGCGCGGCCTGACTTCAAGTCACGCGAAAGCGATACACCGAACGGCTGGTGTAGACCTCGTCCGGGCGCAGCACGACAGACGGAAAGTCAGGCCGGTTCGGCGCGTCAGGGTGTTGCTGCGGCTCCAGGCAAATGCCATCGCCTTGGCGGTAGAGCTGCCCACCCGAGCCGGCCAGGCCGCCGCCCAGAAAGTTGCCGGAATAGAACTGCATGGCCGGCTCGGTGGTGTCGATTTCGAGCACGCGACCGCTGGCGTCGTCTTGCAGCCGCGCGGCGAAGTGCAGGCCCGGGCCAGGGCGGTCGAGTGCAAAGCTGTGGTCATAGCCCTGCGCCAGGCGCAGTTGCTCATGGTTCGCACGAATGCGCTCGTCAATGCCCGTGGGCAGGCGGAAGTCAAACGGCGTGCCGGCAACGCTTTGCAAGGCGGTGGGAATCAACTCGCGGTTGATGGCCGCGAACTGGCTGGCCTGTAACGTTAGCCGGTGCGCCAGTGCGCTGCCGCTGCCGGCCAGGTTGAAGTAGTCGTGATGCGTCAGGTTCACCACCGTGGCACGGCTGCAAGTGGCGCGGTAGTCGATGCGCCATTCGTTGCTCGGCGTCAGCGTGTAGCGCACGCCGGCGTCCAGGCGGCCAGGAAAACCTTCTTCGCCCTCGGCGCTGGTGTAGGCCAGTTGCAGCGCCACGCTGCCCTGTGCATCGGGGGCCACGGCCGTGGCGTGCCACCAGCGCGTGCCGAAGCCGCTGGCGCCGCCGTGCAAGGTGTTGGCGCCGTCATTGCGGACCAACCTGTGCCACTCGCCATCGAGCATGAAGCGCCCACCCGCAATGCGGTTCGCGCAGCGCCCGACGAGGGTGCCGAAATGCGGGTTGCGCTCAACATAGTCGCTCAGTGCCGCAAAGCCGAGCACGACGTTGGCGCTGCGGCCACGGCGATCGGGCACGTGCAGTGCGGTGACGATGCCGCCCAGGTTGATGGCGTGCAGCGCCATGCCATTGCCGTTATCCAGCACGTATTCATGCACGACCTGGCCGCCGGGCAGGGTGCCGAATTCACGCTGCGCGATGCTCGCAGGCCGGGCCATGCAAAGGCGCGGGCTCAGGCCCGCAATTGAGTGGCAAAGCGGTGCTCGCGCTGCCCGCGCTGGCCTGGCGTGAAGGCGAACACGCCCCCGGCCTGCGGTTGTGCTTGCAACGCCTGCGCGCTCAGGCCGATGCGCGCGGTAGTGAGGTAGAGCTGGTCGAGCTGCGGGCCACCGAAGGCCGGGCAGGTGGGTCTGGTGACGGGCAGCTTGATGCGCTGGGTGGCCACACCATCGGCGCCGTAGCGCACCACGCAGCCGCCGTCCCACTGCGCGTTCCACAGGCCGCCGTCGGCATCCACCACCGAGCCGTCTGGGTAGCCTTCGTCAGCGCGCAATTGCGTGAAGACGCGCGGCACGCCCAGGCCGCCGTGAGCGGGGTAGTCCACGCATTGAATGATGCGGCTGGGCGAGTCGGCAAAGTACATCAGTTGCCCATCAGGGCTGAAGGCGATGCTGTTGGCCACGGCTGCCGGCGGCAGCGGCAGCCGTTCGATGCCAAGATCGGCATGCACGCGGTAAAAGCCGCCGCTGGCCGCGCCGGTGGCGTTGAACATGCCGAACACGAAACGCCCCTGGGCATCGCAGCGCCCGTCGTTGATGCGCGTGCCGGGCTGGCTGGCTTCAACCGTTATCACCGGCGTCATCGTGTTGCGATCGAGGTTGAACAGCGCAATGCCCGCGGCCAGGCCAAGCAGCAGTTGCGACGCCTCAGCACACAGCGCAAAGCTGCCGCAGCGATCAGGCAGTTGCCATTGCCGCGTGCGGCCATTGGCGGGGGTGTAGCGGCTGAGCGTGGCGCCTTCAACGTCCGTCCAGTACAGGGCGGCGGCCTGGTCGCACCACAGCACGCATTCGCCGAGCTTGGCTTGGGCGTCGATCAGCATCTTGGGCATGGCGTTGCAAATGCTCGCGCTGTTTCAACAAATTCGCGGCAACTGTTCACCCACCAGCGTGTCGACGATGCGCTCGCCGCCGAATCGGGTGCGCATCGTCACCAGCCCTGCCGGGCCTGGCTCGACGCGGCCGATGATCGCCGCGTCGCACCCGGCCGGATGGGCCCGCATCGCAGCCAGGGTGCCCTGTGCATGCGCTGCCGCCACGATGGCCACCAGCTTGCCCTCATTGGCGAAGTACAGCGGGTCCAGCCCGAGAATGGCGCACACGCCGCGTACTTCGTCGCGCACCGGTAGCTGCGCTTCGTCGATGGCCATCGCCACAGCCGAGGCCTGCGCGAATTCATTCAGCACGGTGGCCAGCCCGCCCCGCGTGGCGTCGCGCAGGCAATGAATATCAGGGCAGGCCGCGAGCATGGCCTGCACCAGCGAATGAAGGGGTTGGGTGTCGCTTTGAAGCGCCGCTTGCAGCTCAAGGTTGCCGCGCGCATTCAGGATGGTGGCGCCGTGGTCGCCGATGAAGCCGTTGATGAGGATGGCGTCACCGGGTTGCGCCCGGTTGGCAGCGATCGCCAGCCCGCGCGCGATCACGCCGATGCCCGCGGTCGTGATGAACAGCTTGTCGGCCGCGCCGCGGTTCACCACCTTGGTATCGCCCGTGACGATCGCCACGCCCGCCTCGACTGCTGCGCGTTGCATCGATTCGGCCACACGGTGCAGCGTGTCGATCGGCAGCCCTTCTTCGATGATGACGGCGCAGCTCAGCACCAGGGGCTGCGCGCCGCCCATGGCCAAGTCGTTCACCGTGCCGTTGACGGCGAGTTGGCCGATGTCGCCGCCAGGAAAGAACAGCGGGTCGACCACGTACGAGTCGGTGCTGAAGGCGAGCCGGTCGCCGCGCTGCGCGACCTCGGCGAGCGTGAGGCGCGCCTGGTCTTCGGAGCCGCCCGCGCTGCCGAAACGGCGCAAGAAGACTTCGTCGATCAACTCCTGCATCGCACGGCCGCCGCCGCCGTGCGCCAGCGTGACCACCGGCCCGAGCCGGCTGCGCGGCGGGCTTGCGCTCAAGGGGCTGTGGCCAGGCGCACGCGGCCCTGGCTGAACGCGGCGGCGCAGGCCCCTTCGGACGACACCATCAACGCGCCCAGCGGCGAATCAGGCGTGCACGCGCTGCCGAACACCTTGCATTGACGCGGCTTGATCACGCCCTTGAGCACCTCGCCGCACTGGCAGGCCTTGGGGTCGGCGATGCGGATGTTGGGCACCGCGAAGCGGCGCTCGGCATCGAACGCGGCGAATTCGGCGCGCAGGCGCACGCCCGAATGATCGATCGAGCCCAGCCCGCGCCATTCGAAGAACTCGCGCAGTTCGAAGACGCGCTCGATGGCTGCGAGCGACTGCGGGTTGCCCTCGCGTTGCACCGCGCGGCTATATTGGTTCTCGACTTCGCAGCGGCCTTCGTCGAGTTGCAGCATCAGCATCAAGATGGATTGCAGGATGTCCAGCGGCTCGAAGCCCGCGACCACGAGCGGCTTGCCGTAGCGCTGCGCGATGAACTCGTAGGGCCGGGTGCCGATCACCATGCTCACATGGCCCGGGCCGAGAAAGCCGTCGAGCATCAGCTCGGGCGAATCGAGCACCGCCTTGACGGTTGGCACGATGGTGATGTGGTTGCAAAACAGCGAGAAGTTGCCGATGCGCGCGGCCTGCGCCTGCAGCACGGTGAACGCAGTGCTGGGCATCGTCGTCTCGAAGCCGAGCGCGAAGAAGATCACCTGGCGCTGCGGGTTTTCGCGCGCCAGCTTCAGGGCGTCGAGCGGCGAATAGACCATGCGCACATCGGCACCTTCGGCACGCGCTTGCAACAGGCTCTTTTTCGATCCGGGCACGCGCATCGCATCGCCGACGGTGGTGAAGATGACCTCGGGCTGCTCGGCCAGCGCCACGCAATCGTCGACCCGGCCCATCGGCAGCACGCACACCGGGCAACCCGGGCCATGCACAAGCTCGATCGACTTCGGCAGCATCGCCTCGATGCCGTATTTCGAGATGGTGTGCGTGTGGCCGCCGCACACCTCCATCAGCTGCAGCGGGCGCGAACGCTGCGCTGCCAGCCGAAGCGCGAGCGCGTTGATGCGCTGGACCAGCGCGCGCGCCAGCGCCGGGTCTTGAAATTCGTCAACGTATTTCATGGCCTGCCTTGGCTGCCGCGGCTGTCGGCGAGCAGGGTGTGAACCAGATCCCACACGATGTGATAGATCGCCACATGCGTTTCCTGCACGCGGTGGATGCTGTGGCTCGCCACCGTGAGGCAGTGGTCGACGTCGGTGCTGCGCGCGAGTGCGCCGCCGTCGCCGCCGCTGAGCGCGATCGTGGCCATGCCCATCGTGCGGGCCTGCGCGAATGCGGCCAGCAGGTTCTCGGAATTGCCACTGGTCGATACACCGATGAGGCCATCGCCCGCCCGCGCCAGTGCAATCAACTGGCGCACGAAGACATGCCGGTACCCGATGTCGTTGGCCACCGCCGTGAGCATCGCCGTGTCGCCGCCCAGGTGTGTGGCTGCAAGCGCTGGCCGGCCGGTCGTGACTGGGTGCAGGAACTCGACGGCGATGTGCGCCGCGTCGCAACTTGATCCGCCGTTGCCGATCGTGAACAGGCGCCCGCCGCGGCGGTAGACCTCGGCAACCGAACGCGCCGCCGCGACGACTTGCTCGGCATGGGCATCGAAGAACTCGCGCTTGGCGACCACGCTGGCATCGGCCTTGTGCCGCACCGATTCGAGCAAGCCGGCATGCAAGGCGGCCACATCCTGCGGCTCGCCGTGCAAAAACGGGTAGAGCGAGCGCAGCGGGTCGCTGCTCATGGCTTCATGCTCGCCAGCTGGGCGGCCAGGCCGGGTTCGATCTCGCCGAGCGCGGCGAACAGCTCGAGCGTCTTGCGCGCCTCGGCCTCGTCGATCCGGCTCATGGCGAAGCCCACGTGCACCAGCACCCAGTCACCGACGCACGATTCAACCGGGTGCTCGGCATCGACGATGCAGGCCAGGCTCACCTGCCGCGTCGCGCCGCCAACGCTGACCAGCGCGAGCCGGTTCGCGGCATCGGTGATGGTGGTCACTTGAGCGGGGATACAGACGCACATGGCTGGCCGTGATGGGTTGAAGTGATGGACAGCGCCGCGGCCACGACGGCCTGCCCGAGTGCGAGCCCACCGTCGTTGGGCGGCACGCGCGAGGGCGAGAGCACGTCAAAGCCGTTGGCCTGGAGGCAGCGTGTGAGCGCGGTGAGCAACAGCGCATTCTGGAACACGCCGCCTGACAAAACGATGCGGGGTTGCCAGGGGCGCGTGGCTTCGGTGCCGCCGCGCACCAGCCGCTGCACCATCGTGGCAACCGCCTGCACCAGCCCGAGGTGAAAACGCGCGGCGATCACGCCGACTTCGACGCCGGCGTGCAAATCGGCGAGCAACGCCGTCCACATCGGCGCGGGGTCGATGTGCCTGGCGCTCACATCGAAGGCGTAGCCATCGCCTCGCACGAACGCCGCGGCGTCGACACAGGCTTCGAGCTCGATCGCCGGCTGGCCTTCGTAGCTGGCTTCGCTGCACACGCCGAGCAAGGCGGCCACCGCATCGAACAGGCGCCCGCATGAGCTTGTGAGAGGGCAGTTGATGGCCGCGCGCTGCATCGCCGCCAGGGATCGCAGCGGACGCTCGTGCAGCCGCGCAAGGCACGCCAGCGCAGCAAACTTGCGCTGCAGAGCGGCACTGTCGGGGTGGCGATCGAGGTAGGCCCAGGCCATGCGCCACGGTTCACGAATGGCTTGCTCGCCGCCGGGCATGGGAACCGGCAGAAACGAGGCGAGGCGCTCGAAGCCACGGTAGTCGGCGCGCATGAATTCACCGCCCCACAGCGTGCCGTCGTCGCCCCAACCCAGGCCATCGAGTGCGATGCCGAGCACCGGCGGTGCATCGAGCGGCACGCTGTGTTCGGCCAGGCAGGCGGCGAGGTGGGCATGGTGGTGCTGAACCTCGACCAGCGCCAGGCCCTCGGCGGCCGCGCGATCGCGGCCCCAGCGGCCAGCGCGAAAGTCGGGGTGGCGGTCGACCGCGATCACCTCGGCGCGGTGTTCGAACAGTCGCTGGTACAACGCGACGGTGTCGACGAATGCGGCGTTGGCGCGCGGGTTGTCGAGGTCGCCCAAGTGCTGCGACAGGGTGGCCTGGCCGGCGCGCAGCAAGCAGATGGTGTTCTTCAACTCCCCGCCGAGCGCCAGCACAGGCGGTGCCACCTCGAAGCCCGGCGGCAATGCCAGCGTCGCGGGCGCCAGCCCGCGCCCGCGGCGCAACACGCGCACGCTGCCCGCGACGACCCGCATGACCGAATCGTCAACCCGGTTGACGATCGCCCGGTCGTGCAGCAACAGGCCGTCGGCAATGGTGCCCAGGCGGGCACGGGCATCGTCGTCGTCAATGCATTGCGGCTCGTCGACGGCATTGCCGCTGGTCAGCACCATGGGCGCGTCGAGATGGGCCATCAGCAGGTGGTGCAGCGCGCTGTGCGGCAGCATGAAGCCGAGTGTGTGTTGCCTCGGTGCAATTGACGCTGCCAGCCCGCGCACGGGGGAAGGCTCGCCGATGCAGCTTGCCGGCGGCACCCGCGCCGCGACGAGCACGATCGGCGCGGCGGCGCTTTCGAGCCACGAGCGTTCGAGCGCTGAGACGACGGCATGGCGCTCGACCATCGCCGCATCGCGGGCGAGCAATGCGAAGGGTTTGTCGGGTCGGCGTTTGCGCTTGCGCAGAAGTGCGACGGTGTCTTCATTGGTGGCATCGCAGGCCAGTTGATAGCCACCGAGGCCCTTGATCGCAACGATGCGCCCGGCGCGCAACCAGGCAACGGTGCGGCGCAATGCGGCCTCATCGCCGTCGCTCCCGGTGGCATCGCGTGCAAAGTCGAAGGTGCGCAGCCGGGGGCCGCAGCGCCGGCAGGCGTTGGGCTGGGCATGGAAGCGGCGATCGCCGGCGTCGTGGTATTCGCGCTGACACTCGGCGCACATGGCGAAGCCGGCCATGCTCGTGCGGTCGCGGTCGTAAGGCAGTGAGTGCACGATCGAGAAGCGCGGCCCGCAGTCGGTGCAGTTGATGAACGGGTGGTGGGCGCGGCGGCTCGATGGGTCGTGCAGTTCATGCAGGCAGGCCGGGCAGGTGGCCGCGTCAGGGCTGACGCTGGTGCGCACCGGCGCGGCGATGCTGGGTTGGATGTGAAAACCGTCATCCGCCACGCGCTCGCACGGCGCACGCTCGATGTGGTCGATGCGCGCCAACGGCGGCGCCTGCGTGCGCAGCGCACGCACGAAGTCGTCGATGTGCGCGCTTGCGCCGTCGACAACGATCGTCACGCCACCGCCGTCGTTGCACACCGTGCCGCGCAGGCCGCGCTGGCGCGCCAGGCGGTAGACGGTCGGGCGCAGGCCGACGCCTTGCACCAGGCCATGTACGCGAATCGACTCGGCGTGCGAGACGGTGTCCACAGGGGTCGGCATGGCGTTGGGGTTGCCGCTCAGCCCGAGGCTGGCAGTGAATCATTTTGCGCGGCGCTGTGGCCAAGCGCCAGCAAGGTCAGCCCGAGCGATGCCAGCGCCAGCGCGAGGCCCGGAAAGATCGCCAGCCACCAGGCGCGCAGCGCGTGCGATTGGCCGGTATGAATCAAGAGGCCCCAGGTCAGGCGGTTCGGGTCGCCGGCACCGAGAAAGCTCAGACTCGCTTCGATCAACAGCGCGCTGGCAAAAATGAGCGGCAGTTGCGGCCACACCAACGGCAGCACGTTGGGCACCAGGTGTCGCAAGGCCACCGACACGCGGCTGGCGCCGAGCAGCCGCGCAGCCTCGACAAACGGCGCCTGGCGCAGCGCGCGCGCCTCGGCGCGCACCATCCGGGCGAGCGTGGCCCAACCAGTGAGCGCGAGGATCAACGCAAGCTGCAACCAGCCCGGCCCAAACCAGGCGCTGCAAAGCAGCGCGAGGAAGAAGCGCGGCACGATCTGGCTCAGGTCCATCAGCCGCACGATCAGACGGTCGACGAGCGGCGCGGCCATTCCCGCCACCACGCCGAAAACGATCGCAAGCAAGGCGGCACCGAGCGTGACGATGGCGCCGCTCAGCAGCGAGGCGCGCCCGCCGTGGGCCAGCGCGGCCAGCAGGTCGCGCCCGAGGTCATCGGTGCCCAGCAGGTGGGCTGCGGTTGGCGGCAAGAAGGGCCGCGCGCTGGGTTCGCGCGGGTCGCCAGGAAACAGCCAAGGTGCGAGCAGCACGCCAGCGAGCAGCAGCGCGAACGGCAACCAGCGCAGCACGGTGCCCGCGGGCGGCCACCGGGTCATCGGGCGAAGCGACCCGCGTCGCTGCACGGTTGCCTCACCTGTCGCGCAATCGGGCAGGTTCATGCCGCGTCGCCAGCCGGTTCGATGCGCGGATCGAGCCAGCGCTGCACGCCGTCGGCGATCACGCTGCTGGCGATCACCGTGGCCACGATCAACCCGAACGTGCCCAGCAGCACCGGGTGGTCGCGGTTCAGCAACGCCGAGGCCAGCAAGCGGCCCAGGCCCGGCCAGGCGAACAGGGTTTCGACCAGCACCGCACCGGTGAACAGCATGCCCAGCCGGTTCAGCGCGACGACGGCGAGCTGAGGCGCGACATTGCGCGCGACGTGGCCCCACAGCACGCGGCCGTCCGCAATGCCGCGCGCGCGTGCTGCACGCACATAGCCCTGCGTCAATTCAAGCCGGGCCTTGGCATGGGTCGCGGTCACGAAGAAGGCGCCCTGCTGCAGCGCCAGCGTGGCCACCGGCAGCACCGCGTGCCACGCCACGTCGAGCACGGCGGCCACGCCGGTGTCGCCGACCCGGTGCGCGTCGCTCAGGCCTGACAGCGGGAACCAGCCGAGCTCGAGACCCGCGCCGAGCACCAGCAACTGGCCCACCCAGAACACCGGCAAGGCGTAGGCGATGCTTGCGGCAGCGGCCACGATTGCCGTGCGGCGATGCTGCGCAGCAGCCCACATGCCGAGTGCGAAGCCGCCCGCCAGCGCCAGCGCCAGCGAGCCCAGCATCAGCAGCGCCGTCGGTACCAGCCGCTCGGCGATCAGCCCGGCCACAGGCCGGCGAAAGTGATACGACACGCCCCAATCGCCTTGCGCCATGCGCCAAACGAACGAGACGAACTGCTCAGCCATCGGCCGGTCGAGTGCGAAGCTCTGGCTCACTGCGGCCTGCGTTTCGCGGGTCGCGAAGTCGCCGGCCAGCGCGGCCGCGGCGCCGCCGGGCGCCGCGTGCACGAGCGCAAACAGCAAGGCCTGTATCAACAGCCACGCGAGCGCGCCCGAGGCAACAGCGCGCAGCACCGAGGCCAACGCGGTCACCCGCGCGGCGCGCGCATCACGGCTTCAACCACGTGCGCTCGGCCACCTGCCCCGACCAAGGCTGCCAGCCCTGTGTGCGCGAACGCCAGGCGCTGGAGACGACGGTTTCAGTCAGCCACCAATACGGCAGCTCGTCGGCGAGGATGCTTTGCAGCGCAGCGTACTGGCGTGAACGCTCGTCGAGGTTGTCGGTCTCGGCGGCGAGCGCGAACAGGCGGTCGACTTCCGGGTTGCGGTAGGCCGAGGCGTTGGAGAACGGCACGTTGCCAATGTTGGTCGAGGCATACATGCGGCGCACACCCGAGTCAGGGTCGGCGCCGTTGCAATACGAAATGATGTTCAGATCGAACGCGCGCTGGGCGAACACCGCCTCAATGAAGGCGGCTCGGTCGAGCGGTTTTTGCACGACCTTGATGCCGATTTTCGCGAGGTTCAGCCGGATCACTTCGCCCACCCGATTGAAGGTGGGGAAGTGCAGCATCTCCAGCGTCAGGCGCACACCGTCGGTGCTGGGGGCCAGGCCGGCCGCGTCGAGCAATTCAACGGCGCGTTGCGGGTTCGGTGCATAACGGGCCAAGGTGCCGGCCGCGTGGGCCCACGCCAAACCGGAAGAGATCGGCGCAGAGGGCACCTTGCCAATGCCGAACTGCACATCGCGCAGCAACTGGACGCGGTCGATCGCAAGCGCGATGGCCTGGCGCACGCGCAGGTCGGCCAGTGGCTTGCGGTCGAGGTTGAAGCCCAGCGTGTTGATGCAATTCCCGCCGCCGGTGCCGAACGCGGTTTGTGCCAGCGTCAACTCGGGCCTGGCACGCAGCCGTTCGACATCTTGGGCGCTGACCAGGCCGAGATAGTCGGCCTCGCCGGCGAGCAGCGCCAGCGTTTGCGCATTCGCATCGGGCACGACCCGGAACACCAATCGATCCAGGTAAGGCAGACCGGGCTTGAAGTACTCGGGGTTGCGCACCAGCACCACCTGGTGCTCGGTGCGGTAGGACTCGAGCTTGAACGGCCCGGTGCCCACCGGCTTCAGGTTGACCGGGTTCGTCAGTGGATCGCTGCCTTGGTAGAGGTGCTTCGGCAGAATCGGCGCTTCGGTCACGTTCAAGAGTTGCAGCAACGCGCCATAGGGCTTCTTCAGCCTGAACACCACCGTATCGGGCGCCGGTGTCTCGATCGCGGCAATCACGGTGCCAATGCCGCCTTTGGTGCGCGCATGGTGCTTGAGCAGCACCTCATCGAAGGTGAATTTGACGTCGGCCGAGGTGAACGGCGTGCCGTCGTGCCACTTCACGTTCGGCACGAGGTGAAAGGTGTAGACGGTGCCGCGCTCGCTCACCGCCCAGCGCTGCGCCAGATCGGGCTGCGGGCGCAGCTCACGGTCGAGTTCGATCAGCGCGTTGTAGACCGAGTCGGCCACCGCATGCACATGCGCGCCGGTGGAGATGGCCGGGTTCAGGTGGCCCGGGTCGGCCTGCACCGCCACCACCGCCGTGCCACCGCGCACCTGTGCCGGGGCATGGCCTGCCCAGCCGAGCAACAATGTAACCAGCAGCGCGACAAGCGCGGTGCTGCGGCCGATGGCGGCCCTGGCGCGCGGTGCGGTGTCGGTGTTCAACCCGTCGCCACCGTGCCCCTGCCGGGACGCAAGCCGCTGCGATAGGCCGCGAGACCGCCGGCGGCAATCGCCAGCCCGGCAAGGGCCAGAGCGGCGAACGCCGCACCGGCAGCCACCGGCACCGCGCGCAGCGCCTCGACCGGCCGGCGGTACCAGGGCAGCAGCACCGGCACGGTGACGTTGACAGGCGTGGGGTCGGCGTCGCCCACCGAGACCACCAACTGGTGCAGACCCGGGCTTTCGGGGGCGACGACCTGGGCCGTGAAGTCACCGTTCGGGTCGATCTGGGTTTGGCCGGCGAGCGAGCCGTCAGACACCCAGCGCAGGGTGACCGGCCGGTTGCCGCCTTCGAAGCCGTAGCCATAGCCGCGGATTTGCACGCTCTTGCCCGGAGCCGCCGGCTCGTCGCAAGCGACTTGGCCACAGGCCAGCACGGCGCTGCTGAAAAACGCTGCAAACAAGGCGACGGCACACAATTTTGGGTGGCGCATGGGTAGCCTTTTATGGGTTGAATGACGGGTCGGAAAACTTGCCTTCGAGCACGTACTGCATGTCGCGGAAAAGACCTTTGTTGCCTTCAACGCAACCCTTGGGGTCGAAGCACATGAAGTAGCCGCGGATGGTGCCTTCACCGGTGAGCTTTTCGTAGCGCCCCGTACCGCCAGCCACCTTGAAGCTGCCGCTGAACACGGTTTCTTCGCCGGTACGGTGATTCGCAAGCGCTTGAAATTGAATGTTGATGCGCGGGCGCGAGGCGTCGGCGATGTCGTCTTTCGTCGGGCCGGGGGCAAGCTTGCACACGGTGAGCTGGATCGTGCCGGTCATCTTGCCGTCGCGCACCGTGAACTTGAACGGGTGCGAGCGTGTTGAAGCCGGCGAGCGGCTGCCTGGGATCAGTGCGTTGTAGGTGGGCAGGTTCGACGAGATGTTGTTCATCGGCGCGTTACCCGAGCAGGCAATGGCGCGGTAGACGAAATCGCCGCCGCTCTTGCCGTCCCACGGCAGCACTTCGGCATTGTTCGGCCAGTCGGGGGTATGCACCATCGCCGCCAGGCCGAAGCTGCCGTCAACAGCGAGGGCACTGCCCGCAGCGCCAAGCATCAAGGCCGCGAAGGCGCGGCGGGTGCTGAATCGGGCTATGCAGCGCACACGCATCAGGCCAGCGCGCGCGCGTCGAGTTCGGCCAGCCGATCGGCGACCCTTTCGATGGCCTGCAGCCCGGCCGAGCCGCCCGCAAAATCGAACGGCGCCTGCGCCGCTCGCTCGGCGGCTTCAAAGCGCTCTTCGAACGGCACCACGCCGATCACCGGCATGCCGTGCTGTTTGCAGTAGGCCTCGACGGCCTCGCGGTCGGCGTCGTTGCGCACCTTGTTCGCCACTGCGTAGACATGGGGAATCTTCAACTCGTTGGCCAGCGAAAACGTGCGCGACGCGGCTTCGAGCGAGCGGTAGTAAGGCTCGGCCACGATCAACATCGCTTCGACATTGCGCGCCGTGCCGCGCTTCAGGTGCTCCAGGCCGGCTTCCATGTCGGTGACGGTGTGGTCGGTGGCGCCGGTCATCTCGGCGATCAGCCCGCGCACCGCGCGATGCGAGGCGCACATGCAGCCGCTGCCGGCGCTGCCGTCGGCGGGCTTGCCCATCACGATCAGTTGCACGCCGTCGGGCGCCTGCGCGGCGTACTCGCCGAGCACGCGGCTGCGCTCGATCGTCAGGCGCAAGGTCTGCCCGGTCGGGCCGGTCACGCTTTCGATCAGCGACGACGGAATCGAACGGATCAAGTCGGCATCGGCGCGGGCCATGCCCAGGGTGAGCGCCAGGTTGGGGTTCGGGTCGCCGTCGATCGCCAGCACGCGCTGCTGGCGTTGTGCCAGCACGCGCGCCAACGTACCGGCCAACGTTGTTTTGCCCGAGCCGCCTTTGCCTACCATCGCAATCTTCATAGCGTTCCCCTTCTGCCTTCTGATTCGAAACAAGTATAGGGACAGACCTACACATGTGGCGGGTGCCGGCATTACCCTGGCCCCGCACAGCGCAAGGATGGCCGATCATTGCCAGATGGCAGCCGACGTCAACCCCCGCAGCCTGCGCATCGGCGAGCTTGCCAAACACCTGGGCACGACGACGAAAACACTGCGCTTCTACGAGCAGATCGGCCTGCTTGGCGCGCCGCGGCGCAGCGATTCAGCGTACCGGCTGTACGACGCCGAGGCGGTCGAAACCGCCCGGCTGGTGATTGGTCTGCGCCACCTCGACCTGTCGATCCCCGAATTGCAAGATCTGCTGCGCGCAGGCGCTGGCGCCACCCGGCGCCAGCGCCTGTTGGCGTTGATGGACGAACGGCTGCGCGCGATGGAGCTTCAGCTCAGCGTGCTTCAAGGCCGCTGCGACGACCTCTCGGCGCGGCATTCGGCCTTGCTCGCCACGCCACGCAACCGCCCGCCGAACTGCGTGTGCGAAGCGCTGCTGCGCCCCTGCACCTGCTTGATCACATAGTGCCCTGCATCGCGCGGGCAGCGACTTCCGATTTCAGCGTCACAGGCCAGTAGTCGTTGCCACAAGTCGTTGCCACTAGTCGCTGATAGCGCTTGACCTTGCCCGTGCGGCAAGGTCGATACTGCTCCGACCGAGCGCTGAAAGAGGTCCCGCATGGCCGAATCCGAAGTGAATGCGATGCCACTGACCAACGCCCACACGCCTGCGTTCGGCTTGGCGGTGGGGCCGATTGCCGAGGTTCACGCTTTCTGGCTCGCGGGCATGAGTTGCGACGGCTGCTCGATTGCCGCGGTCGGTGCACAAAGCCCGAGCGTCGAGCAGTTGGTCAGCGGCTCGATCCCCGGCCTGCCGAAGGTGGTGTTGCACCACCCGGTGCTGGCAGTCGAGGCCGGCGAAGCGTTCATCGGCCCGTACCGGCGCGCCCGCGAAGGCAAGCTTGGCGCGCCCTATGTCGTGATCTATGAAGGCTCGGTTGCCGACGAGCGCATCGCCGCACACCACGGCGGCTACTGGTCGGCGATGGGCGCCGACCACGGCGCCGATGGCCACGCCAAGCCGATCCCCACCGCCCAGTGGCTGCACGACCTGGCGCCGGGCGCCGCTGCGGTGATCGCGATCGGCACTTGCGCCACCTGGGGCGGCATCCCGGCTGCGGCCGGCAACGTGACCGGCTCGATGGGCGTGATGGACTTTCTCGGCAAGGACTATCTCAGCGCACTCGGCCTGCCGGTGATCAACGTGCCGGGTTGTTCGCCGGTGGGCGACAACTTCACCGAAACGGTGGCCACGGTGCTGATGTTTCTTGCCGGTGTCGGCCCGCTGCCGGCGTTCGACGAACTCGGCCGGCCGGCGTGGATGTTCAAACAAAACGTGCACCAGGGCTGCGTGCGCGGCGGCTTCTACGAAGAGGGCCTGTTCGCGCAGGAATACGGCGATGCGCAGTGCCTGGTCGAACTCGGCTGCTGGGGGCCGGTGGTTCAGTGCAACATCGTGTCGCGCGGCGCCATTGGCAGCGCCGGCGGCTGCATGAACACCGGCGGCATCTGCATCGGCTGCACCATGCCAGGCTTCCCTGATGCTTTTGCACCGTTCTACAAAAGGCCGCCGGGCGGTACGATTTCGGCGCTCTCGAGCCGCGCGGTCGGCAGCTTCATCCGCCCCTTGCGCCGCATCACGCAGCGCAAGCGCAATCTCACCGAGCAGTGGGCGCGCGACGAAAGCGTCCCCACCGGCTGGGGCCACGTGCCGCCGCCGGGTCTGTTCGCCCGTACCGCGAGCTTTTTCTACAACAAGCTCCAATTCGCCGGCAGCGCGTTCCGACCGAACTCAACCCGTCAGCAGCAGCTGCAAGCCGACGGCCACCAGTTCATTGGCGAGATCAAGCGTCAACTTGAGAAGGAGGCCGCGACATGACCGCGCAGGCGATCTACAGCGGGTGGTTGTTGTGGCTCGGCGTGGCCGGTGTTGTCGTGGTGGCCGCAGCGGCGCTGTTGATCACGATCATCGTGCTCGCACGGCAGATCGGCGCCTTGGCGGCCAGCGCCATCACGGTGGTCGAGCAGATCGAAGTGAACACCAAGCCGATCTGGCAACTGAACGCCACCAACCATGTCGCCGTGCAACTGCTGGGCGGCGCGCAAGCGATAGAAGCGAACGCCGGCGCGATCATCGGTGCGCTGACGGCCGGCGAACAACGCCGCGCCGCTTGAATCGGGAGTTCACATGCTCGAGAACCTGCCGCAATCGCCCGCCCAGGCCGCGCAGTTCGTGGGCTGGGCATCACTCGCGCTCGGCGCGGTGGTCAGTGGCGTCGTCGCGTTGCTGCTGTGGATGATTCACCGCGCCGCGGCGGTCATCGAGCGCCGCGTGGCCATCATCTGGGACGTGGGCCAACGCGTGGCCAACAACACGGTGCACATTCCTGCGCTGTACAAGACAGAGGAAGTCGCAACGCAAATCCTGGCCACGGCGGTTCGCATCGATGCCGGTGCCGCCGCCATCGAGCGCCACGCGAACGGCTGCCCGGGCTGCCCGCAATGCATGCTGAAACATTGAACAGGAGGCAATGACCATGCTGCTGTTGACCTGGCTTGGCGCCGTGCTGGTGCTGTTGTTCCTGGGCGTGCTGGCCTTCGCGCTGGTGAAGATCAGCACCGTGCTCGAATCGATCGGCGGCAAGCCCACGAGCTACCTCGCGAAACTGCGCGTGGGCCTGCGCGCGATCGAGAAAGAAACCAGCCACCTCGCGCCGCAGGTCACCAAGGTGAACGCGGGGCTGACGCAAATAGCAGGCGGCCTGGCGTCGGTCGATCAACACTTCGTCGGCACGATCGCTGCCGTGACGAAGCAAGGAGCCTGACATGAGCGCTGTCGAATGGGTCTGGGCCGCGACGCTCGCGCTGGTCGTCGTGTTGATCGTGCCGCTGGCGATCGCGCTGCTGCACCGCACGCTGCGCGCGGCGCTCTCGATTCGCCGCTACCTCGATGAAATGCTCGCCGCCGGCGTGGGCATTGCCGGCAACACCGTGTCGGTCAAGGCGCTCGACGACACCATCGGCGTGGCCGTTTCGATGCTCGGTGTGGCCGCCAACCTCAAGTCGCACTCGGGCACGATTG
Organism: Burkholderiales bacterium; assembly: GCA_043766725.1. GTDB lineage: Bacteria > Pseudomonadota > Gammaproteobacteria > Burkholderiales > Burkholderiaceae_C > Rubrivivax. The sequence continues at coordinate 16,589 of JAYUHT010000603.1, forward strand.
CCACGGTGCTCGCTGGCCGCGCTGGCGCCGCCAGCGCAGGAGAGAGGTCATGAGCGCGCCGGGCCGCTCCCAAGCGCTTATCCCGGAGCGCGCAGCGCGGAGGGTAGTCCAATGAGCGCCTGGCTGTTGCCGTTGACGCTGATCGTCACGTTGGCGATCGTGCTGGTGCTGGTCGTGTACCTGGTTGGCATCATCGTGGCGCTGTGGGGTGCCAGGCGCAGCCTGGTGCAACTGGCCGGCGGGCTGATCGCCATCCGCGATCACACCGCGCCGCTGGGCGAGAAGATCGGCGCCATCAACGGCGGCCTGTCGTCCTTGCTGCAAGGCCTGCTGGCGGTCAACGCCGACCTTGCCGCCATCGTGCGCGTGGCGCAGGGCAAGTAACGCATTCATCAGCGCGCAAGCCGCGAAGGAAACGAACGATGTGCTTCAAGAACCTGCCGATCGAATTCGACGCCGAAGGCAAGGCCCACCTGATCGCCGGTGTGGCCAACCCTTATGCCTACGAGTCGGTGTCGATCGAGGAGCGCGACCGCAAACTGTTGGACATCGCACGCAAGAACGGCCAGACGCGCGATGTCGATTTCGACCCGGTGACGCGCGTGGCCGGTGCGCTCGCCTTCCACAGCACCGTCGACCTGAAGAACAAGAAGGTCATCGACACGCGCTCGATGGCCACGCTGTTTCGCGGTTATGAAGTGATCCTGCGCGGCCGTGACCCGCGCGATGCGGCCTTCATCAGCTCGCGCGCCTGCGGCGTGTGCGGTGGCGTGCATGCCACCTGCTCGGCGCTGGCGCTGGAAATGGCCATCGGCATCAAGCCGCCGAAGATGGGCATCCTGGTGCGCAACCTGCTGCTGAGTTGTGAGTATCTCTACGACAACCCTTTGCACCTGTTCGTGCTGGCCGGCCCTGATTTTTCTGAAGTGCTGGTGCGCGACACCAACCCCGAAGTCTGGGCCGCGGCGACCACCGCAGCCACCAAGTACGGCGCGGTGCACGGCTACCAGACCATCGGCGCGATCATGACCGACCTGAACCCGTTGGCCGGCCGGCTCTACCTTGAAGCGCTGGAGATGACGCGGGTCGCGCGTGAAGCCTACGTGCTGCTTGGCGGCAAATATCCCCACCCCGAGACCATCATCCCCGGCGGCGTGACGACCACGCTCACCGCCACCACGTTCAGCGAGTTCTACATCAAGCTACAGCCGTTCTTCGACTACGCCAAGAAGTGCATTGCCGTGTGGGACGACGTCTACGACTTCATGTATGCCTGCAACCCCGACTACATGCACTGCGGCGAGCTGCCCGCCACGATGGTCGACTTCGGCCAGTGGGATCACGAAGACCACTACGACGCGACCTACGAAAACTCAAACGAGTGGGGCGAGCAACGCTGGTCAACACCGGGTGTCGTGGTTGACGGCAAACTGGTGACCACCAAGCTGCGCGATATCAATGTCGGCTTCGAAGAATTCATCGAACATTCGTACTACGAGCAGTGGCACGAGCAGCCTTTCAAGACCGACCCGCTTGGCGCGCCGCTGTCACCGAACCACCCCTGGAACAAGAGCACCATCCCGCGCCCCGGCGTGCAGAACTGGAAAGAGCGCTACAGCTGGTCCACCACGCCCACGTGGGACCGCCACACCTTTGAAGCCGGTGCCTATGCCCGTGTCTACATCACGGCGCTGGCGCAGAAAATTCCAAAGAGTGATTACTTCGAATCCACCGGGCACAGCCTGAAGATCAACCTGCCCGCGGCCAAACTGCCGGCCATGGCGGTGGAGTGGAAGGTGCCCGCAGTGTGGAACGCCTTTGAGCGCAACCGTGCGCGCGCCTACGCGGTGGCCTTCAACCTGATGGTCACGGTGGAGAACTGGGTGCGCGCGATGGATCTGCAAAAGCGCGGCGAAACCCGCGTGCACACGCCGTTTGAAGTGCCCAAGACGGGCCGCCAGATCGGCGTCGGCTTCTGGGGCGCCGGGCGGGGCTTTCTGGGCCACTGGTGCGTGATCGAGAACGGCTTGCTTTCGAACTACCAGATCTGCACGCCATCGACCGTGAATGCCTGCCCGAAAACGCCGTGGGGCGAGTCCGGTGCCTATGAGCAGGCGGTGCTCAACACCGTGCTGGTCGAGTCCAACGCGGTGGACGCGGCCACCTTCAAGGGCATCGACATCCTGCGCGCCATCCGCAGCTTCGACCCGTGCATGCCGTGCACCACGCACATGATGGTCGAGGGTTCGGACCGCGTCATCACGCGCGAAGTCACGACTTGCGCCTGCGGCATTTGACTGCGGCAAGGTGTCACCGTGCGCACACTCATCGGCATCGTCGGCTACTACGGTTTCGTGCGTGGCTACCCGCTTGGGCCTGAGTTGATGCAGCGGCTGCAAGCGCTGCCTTGGCCCGGCGATGTCGAGATCCGCGAGATGAATTGGGGGCCGGTGGCGATCGTCCAGGATTTGCAAGCCCAGGCGCTCAAACCCGAGCGTGTGGTGCTCGTCGGCACGCTCGACCGCGGCCTGGCCGAAGGCAGCGTCAGCGCGCGCCGGTGGGTCGACGGCACGCTGGACCTCGCGGCCGTGCAGCGGCGCATGTTCGAGGCCGTTACCGGCGTCATCAGCGTGGACAACCTGCTCGTCGTCGGCGCGCACTTTGGCGTCTGGCCAAGCCAGACCTTCACCGTCGAATTGCAGTGGCCCGAGTCGGGCCTGGGCGATCTGGTGCTGGGCGAGATCGAGATCGACCGCGGCACGGGCACGGTCGTCGGCGAGCGGCCGATCTCGCCCGAAAACGACCGCATCGTGCAGCGCATCGTCGACGCCGTGCGGGCCCTGGCGATGGGCAATGTGCCGCCCGCCGTGCAGCCGCTGAGCGTGGCCGATTTGACGCCGGTGGCCGCGGTGTTGCACCATCGATTCCTTGACGACCTGCCCACCGCAAGCCCATGAGCGAAACCCCCACTGATGCGCTGGCACGTCTCGTCAACCGCGAGGAAGTGCTGCAAATTTGCTACTGGTTCAAGGGCGAAGGCTTCGGCGAGCGCTACGAGCCCGCGCTGCTGCGGCCGTTTTTGCAATGCGACGAAAACGCCATTGCCACCGCGCTGCACGAACTCGTGGCGCAAGGCGATTTGCAAGCCGCGACCGATGCGCCTGGCTACTGCTTCACCGACAAGGGCCGGCGCGAAGCGGGCCGGCTCTTTGCCGACGGCTTTGCCGACTTTCAAAAGCAAGGCCACGGCGAGTGCGACGCCGGCTGCTGCGACGGCGACGACCACTCGAAATGCGGTGACGAATGCGCGCTGCATTGAGCCCGTGCGTGGCCGGTGCGGTCGATGCCTGAGCCCGTAGAGCCCGTCCAGCCCGCCGCGCAGCCACTGCTGGGCTTCCTGACCAACGACGCCTGGGAGACCTTGGTCGTGCGCCTGGGCAGCCGCATCGACGCCATGCAGGCCTTGCCCGATGGCCCGGCCAAGCAGGGCGTGTTCGGGTTGCTCGATGACATCGATGCCGTTCACCGTGAGGCGTTGCACCGGCTGGTGCGATTGTTCAAAGAGGGCGTGCTCGAGAAGGTGGTCACCGACCCGGCGATCCACACCTTGATGGAGCTGTACGACCTGTTGCCCCAGCCTGCGCTCGCCGCACCGCCCAAGCCGGCCTTCCCGACCATTCCGATCCGCGCCGTTCGCGTGGCCGCGCCAGCGCCACCGATGCGCCATGCGCATTGGGTGCCAGCGCTGGCGCACGCGCACGAGATGGCGCCCGGCACGGTACGGGCGGATTTGTGCGTCGATGGCACCGCGATGCTGCTGGCGCGGCGCGGCGACGAATGGTTTGCGCTCGATGCGGCTTGCCCGACCGACGGCTCGCCGCTGCAAGGTGCCGGCCTGAGCGGCTACACACTGAGCTGCCCCAACCACGCCGGCTGCCACTATGACGTGCGCTCCGGCGCGCGCGTCGGCGGCGGCCCGGCGCTGCGCGGCTACAACGTCAAAACCGACGACAACGATCGTGTGCTCGTCGGTCTGGACATGGACTACCGGCCCGGCCTGCCGGCTTTTTGATGGCTGCGCTGCGGGTACTCATCGCCGGCGTGGGCAACGTGCTTGACGGCGACGACGGCTTCGGTGTCGAACTCGCCTGGCGCCTGGCGAAACGCGAGTTGCCCGCCGGCGTGAAGGTCATCGAGACGGGCATCGGCGGCATGAGCCTGGTGCAAGAACTGATGCAGGCCTACGACGCCATCCTGCTGCTCGACGCTCATCGAAGCGGCGGCGTGCCCGGCACGGTGCGGCTGCTCGAGCCCGTCTTGCCCGACCTGTCCGGCCTGGACGCGCATCAACTGCGTGATTACTTTGCCGACACCCACTACGCCACGCCGCTGCGCGCGCTCGCACTCGTGGCACGCCTGG
>JAYUHT010000604.1:0-3034 GCA_043766725.1 Burkholderiales bacterium
CCTGTTGGCAGCCATCAACGTGGCCTACGAGCAGCGCACCTCGCTCATCTATTTGCGCCCGGCCAGCGACTACCTGCGCAGCGTGCACACCAACAGCGATTTGCAAACCGGCGGCGGCGACCCGCAGTACCGAGACATGCTCACTGACTGGCTGAAGTACATCGACCCCACACGCAAATCCGGCACCAGCGAGTTGCGCAAGGATCAGCTCGACAAGCTCAACTGGCAGAACATCAACACCGTCACCGTGGGCGGCGGCGGTTTCACCAACTTCGTGTTAGCCAAAGACGACGTGGGCAACTGGTACGTCAAGGCCTACAGCTCTGACCCCGGGGTGATTTTCAAATCAGCCACGAACCTGGCCTTGTTCAACGCGGGCGGCCGGTTGAATGCCAACTTGCTCAAGCGCCATGACATGCAAACCCGCATGGACGCCACCGACGACAAGGATGAGAAAGCACGTTTGGGAAGACAGCTTGAAAACCTTGACAGCCAGGACGGGGCGCCCCTTCTGGCACTGCGTGCGCGTTACGCCGAACGTTATGCCAACGCCACGCGCGAAACGGCCGCAGACTTGCAGCAACAACTTACCGACATGTCCGAGACGGTGGACAAACTGGTCAGTGGCACCACCACCGACGACAAAGACCTCTGCAAGATCGATGAATTCAAGCAAGGCCTGGCTGACCTGGACAGCAACCATCTGGCTGCGCCGCGCGACAAGATGGGCACCTTGCTGCCTGGGCTGGGCATCACCGAACCCGACAAGCAACTGGTGCAGATCGAGGCCGCGCTGCAAGCCGGCCTGCTGGCCTTGAACGTCTAAGGCAACAAGGTCTACAAAACACTTGACGATGCTGCGGCTGCGCATTGCCTGCCCGCATGGAAGCGCAGCGTGGCCGAGCGTGCGCGCGATGTGCCGCGCAGCCAACTGCTCAGGCTGGCCAAGGAGCGGCGCGACAGTGTCGAACGCTATGAAGAGGCGTGAACATCAGCCAGGTGGCGGTGCAGAAGTAGCTGGGTGGGGCCTCTGCGGGGCAAGCTAGCATTTGCGCTCGTTCATTCGCAGGCAGCGCCATGAAATTTCATTCACCCAGTCTCGCCCTGGTTTTGGCAGGTTTGATGGCTTGCACCGCCCTATGCGGCCAAGCCCTGGCGCAAACCAAACCCCGCATCGAGAAAGCCGCTGACCTGCCGCGGTTCACCTACCCGCTGCAAGGCCGGCTCGAAGACATCGTGCGCTCACCCGAACGCTTCGCGCCCCTGGCCGCCGCCGTTCGGCGCGACACCGAAAGCGTGCTGGCTGGCTATGAGATCGCCGACAAGGGCACGCAGCGCGAGTTGATCACCCTGCTGGCCGTGCTGGACTTCCTGGATGGCCGCTTTGAACAAGCGCTGGCCCGGGCCGAGCAGGCGCGGGCCATGCAAGACAAACCGGCCGACAAGCTGATGTCCACCTTGCGCCTGCGCTTGCTTGCCGGTGCAGCGCGCCAGCATGCGCCGGGTAGCGCCGCGTTCCGTGACGCCGTGGCTGGCGAATTGGCAGCGCAATTGAATGCCATGCCCTATGACGTGGTGGCCAACGAGGTGCGCGAACTGAAGATGAGTGCCGAGATCGGCAGCGAAGGCCTGGCGCTGGGCCGGGTGCGCGAAGTCTTGCAGCCGCTGGTGGATGCCAACGGCAGCCTGACGAATGAAAGCGTGCCTGGCCTGATCTACGCGCGGCTGTCACTCGCCGCCATCCTGCCCTTGAAGCCGGTGTGGGTGGAAGGCTTGAGCGGCTATCTGGCGCGCAACAAGATAGACAAGCCCGACATCTGGCACGCCCGCGACTTCACGCTGCCCGCCAAGGGCCCGTACAAACCGGTGCGCCTGGCGGTGTGGGACAGCGGGGTGGACACGAAGCTCTACGTAGCACAGCTCTTGCGCACGGCCGCACGAAAGCCTTTGCTCGTGGCATTCGACAAATACGCTCGGCCGTCAACCAGCGCGCTGGCGCCGATTCCACCAGCGCTGCGCGGCAAGCTGCCCCAGTTGATGCAGCGTTCGAAAGGCTTTTCCGATTTGCAATCGAACATCGACAGCCCTGAAGCCTCACAGGTCAAGCAATGGTTGTCCACATTGGCGCCTGAGCAGTACAAGGCCGCGATCGAAGAGATCAACCTGGCCGGCAACTATGAGCACGGCACGCATGTGGCCGGCATCACGTTGGCCGGCAACCCGCATGCGCGGCTGCTGGTGGCGCGCATCGAGTTCGGTCACACGCTCAAGCCCGACCCGTGCCCGAGCCTGGAACTGGCACGGCGCGACGCCGCCAACGGCAACACCACCGTCGCCTTCTTCAAGCGCAATGGCGTGCGCGTGGTGAACATGAGTTGGGGCGGCAGCGTGGGTGACACCGAAAGCGAGCTTGAGAAGTGCGGCATTGGCAAGTCGCCAGATGAACGCAAGGCGCTGGCGCGCGAGATCTACGACATCGGCAAGCGCGGTCTCACTGCCGCCATGGCCGGTGCCCCCGGCATCTTGTTCATCGCCTCGGCGGGCAATTCCAACAGCGACGCGAGCTTCACCGAGAGCATGCCGGCTGACATCGTGCTGCCCAACTTGTTGACCGTTGGTGCGGTCGACCATGCGGGCGATGAAGCCGGGTTCACCAGCTACGGGCCCACCGTGAAGCTGCACGCCAACGGCTACCAGGTTGAAAGCTTCCTGCCCGGTGGTTCGCGCGTCGCTTTGTCGGGCACGTCGATGGCCGCACCCCAGGCGGCCAACCTGGCGGGCAAGTTGTTGGCGGTGAAGCCGGCATTGACGCCAGTGCAATTGATCGAGTTGATGACCAGCACCGCCGAGGCCACGCCAGACGGACGGCGCAAGCTGATGCACCCGAAGCAGGCGCTGGCCGCGGCCCAGGTGCGCTGACTTACGCAGCGCAGGTGCGCTGAAACACGCGGCGGCGGTGCACACCCCCGTTCTGGGGCCCCCGCCGTTCAGCCCGCAGGGGGATGGGCGCGGCGCGATGCACGCCCGACACTGC
>JAYUHT010000605.1:0-3032 GCA_043766725.1 Burkholderiales bacterium
TGTCGCACCCGCACATCGCGCGGCTGCTGGATGCCGGCATGTCCGACGACGGCCTGCCCTTTTTCGTGATGGAGCGCGTGCAAGGCCGCCCGATCGACCAAGCCTGCGCCCACAAGCCCATCGCACAGCGCCTTGCGCTGTTCCAACAGTTGACAGATGCCGTGGCGCACGCCCACCGCAACCTGCTGGTGCACCGCGACCTGAAGCCCGGCAACGTGATGGTCGATGACGATGGGCGCGTGAAGCTGCTGGACTTCGGCATTGCCAAGGCGCTCGACCCGCTGGAAGGCCAGGCCCATGCCGGCACCTTGGCGGGCGAACGCCCCTTCACGCCGCATTACGCCAGCCCGGAACAGGTGCGCGGTGAGCCGGTGAGCACGGCCACCGACCTGTACAGCCTGGGCGTGCTGCTGTACATCGTGCTCACCGGCCAGCGCCCCTATGGCCTGCGTGCCAGCACCGCGGCCGAAGCCGCGCGCGCCGTGCTGCAAGAAGAACCGGCGCGGCCCAGCATGCTGGAACGGCCCGAGCCCGGCTGGGCACAGCAGCGCCGGCAGTTGCGCGGCGACCTGGACAACATCGTGCTCAAGGCCTTGGCCAAGCCCGTCGCCGAGCGCTATGCCAGTGCCGACGCGCTGGGCGCCGACATCGCGGCGTACCTTGAAGGGCGCCCGGTGAGCGCGCGCGCCGCCAGCCCCGGCTACGTGCTGCGCAAGTGGCTGCGGCGCCACCGCGGCGCTGCCGTGGCGGCCACCATCGGCGGCCTGGGTTTGATCAGCGGCCTGGCCGCCACGCTGCTGCAAGGGCGCTGGCTGCTGGCGCTGGGTGCGTTGGGCTTGAGCGCCGGCCTGGTGCTGGCGCTGGTGCAGGCGCGCCGCGCGCAGCTGGCGCGTGATGACGCGGCGCGCTCGCGCGACGACGCCAAGCGCCACCTGGTGGAGCTGCGCCGCCTGGCCCACCGCATGGTGTTCGAGGTGAACGATGCGCTGGAACGCGGCCTCACCGAAGGGCGGCGCCAGCTCGTGCACACGGCGGCACAGTCACTCGAACAGCAGGCTGACTTCACCCAGCTCAGTGACGATGAACGCCTGGAACTGGCGCGTGCCCTGTCGCGCCTGGCGCAACTGGAAGGGCGCGAATTCACCGACAACCTGGGTAACGTTTCAGGTGCACTGGCGCAGTACGAGCGGGCCCTGCATGTGCTGGAGCCCATGGCGCCGCGCCAGCAGGGCAACGTGGCCTGGCATGGCGCGATGGTGGAAGTGCTGGAAGGCCGCGCCGCGGTGATGCGCACCCTGCGCAACGCGCCCGAGGCGCTGGCCAGCATGCGGCGCACGGCCGACCATGCTGCGCGCGCCGCCGCACTGGCGCCGCAAGACATGCACTGGCGCGCCTACGAATGTTCTGCCCTGGTGCAACTGGCTGACCATGAATACCCCGTGGTGCGCATCCAGGGCCTGGTGCAGCTCGATGACGCCTTGGCCCATGCCGAGCAGGCGCAGCAATGCGGGCTGCGGCTGGTGCAGTGGCCCCCGACCAATGGGCCGCCTGGCGCATGCGCGCCTACACGCTGCGGCTGCGTGCGGCTTACCTGGGCATTGAAGGCCGCATGCAGGAGGCCGTGGCCGGCGAGCGCACCGCGTTCGCCGCGTTGCAGCGCGCTCTGGCCCTGCCGGGCGCTGACGCCACACGCCTGTCTGACTTCGTTCGTGCCAGCCTGCGCCTGGGCATCACGCTGCGCGAATCGGGCCTGTACGACGAGGCCACGCAGGTCATCGACGCCGCGTTGGTGCAGGCCGACAAGGCCGTGCGCGCAGACCCGGGCAACGAGCTGGCGCAGCGCCTGTACGCGGCGCCGGTGCAAACGGCAATGGATTTGTGCTTGCATCGCGGTGACGAGGCGGCAGCGGCCGCGCTGTACGCCAGCGCCCTGGCCTGCCTGCCACCGCTGCCGCGCAAGGACGAGTTGGCCAAGCGGCACTGGCAACACGCCTGGATGGATGCGCTGCAAGCCGTGTGCTGGGTGCGCACCGCTGAACTCGAACGCGCAGAAGAACTGGTGCAGCGGCTGCAAGGCTGGCAACGCGATGGCTCGCTGCGCTTGCGCGAACACGCCGGCGCACTCGATGCCGAGCTGGAAGCCAACATCGCCATCGCCGTGGCCTATGTGGCCACGGCGCGCGGTGATGAGTGCGCCGCACAAGCTGCCGCGCAGAACGCCTGCGAACGCTTGGTGGCCATGCGCGCGCTGCGCGACCCGCGCGATGCGGTGGAGCCGGTGCGTGCATTCGCGCTGCTGGTTCGTCTGGCGCAGGCGGCAGTTGGCGATGAGGGTGGTGGTGGTGGTGGTGGCGCGGCCTTGCCCTGGCGCGCCGAAGTGCTGGCGCGCGCGCGGCAGCTGCAAGACGAGTTGGCCGGGCGCGGCATCGTCACGCCGGGCGATCGCGCCGAGTCGCGTTGGTTGGGGCAGCAGGCCAGCACCCAGTGAGCGCCACCAGGGCGCGATGGCCGGCCGTAGCGCAGTGAACCAGCCCGGCCGCCCGAAGGTTGAAGAGCGCGGTGCGCAGCACCAACGCTCACAACGCAGCCGGGCCATGCCGCTGGCTTGGTGGCCAGCCCGTCATCTGCTTGAGGCAGATCAAGCCTGCATCGGGGTGCCACGCTTAGGCTGAACTGCGCGAATCCACGCCTTGCAATGCAACCAGCACGCGCTGCGTGCGCCGGGAGAGCAGACATGCATGCCGCTCACTTGTTGTCACTGTCCTTGCTGTTTGCCGTGGCCGGCTGTACGCGGCCCCAGGCCGACAACCCTGCCGCGGCCACGGCCTCCGGCGCGCCGGCAACGGCAGGCGCCAGCGCCGCCATCAAAGGCGACCTCGGCCCGCCGCAAGGCGAGCCCGTGAAGGCGGTGTTGACCAGCCCGCCCAACGTGCCGCCCGCCACCGGCCGCACAGCGCCGGCCAAGGTGATCGTCGAGCTGGAGGTGATTGAAAAGGACATGGCCATTTCCGAAGGCGTGAGCTACACCTTCT
>JAYUHT010000606.1:0-3021 GCA_043766725.1 Burkholderiales bacterium
CGCTTGCGGCCTTCGTTCAGCACCACGCGCAACTGGTCTTCATTGGCCCAGCTCACCTTGGCCGGCTTGAGCGCCCTGCCGTCGAGCTCCAGGCCGTGCTTCAAGGTGCTGATCACCTGGGGCGGCACGCCGTCAGTGAACTCATGCGTTATACGAACGAGGTACTCCTTTTCCACGGGTGAGTTCTCGCCGATCAAGCGCTTGGCCACACGGCCGTCTTGCGTGAGCACGAGCAGGCCGGTGGAGTCGATGTCCAAGCGCCCGGCCGGCGCCAGCCCGCGGAACTGGCCAAGGTGAAAGCTGCGCGGCGCGCCGCATTCGGGCCAGCGGTTGTTGGGCGTGATGAGCGTCACCGCCGGCGCGTGGCCGTCTTCGGCCTGGCCGCTGACATAGCCGATCGGCTTGTGCAACAGCACGGTCACGGCCTTGGCCTGTTCGCGCCTGGCAGCGGGGTCGATGGTGATGGCTTGCTCTGGCAGCACGCGTTGGCCCAGCACCGCCATGCGGCCATCCACGCGCACCCAGCCGGCGCCGATCCATTCATCGGCTTCACGCCGCGAGGCCAGGCCGCGTTCGCTCATCACCTTTGAAAGGCGCTGTCCTTCGGGGTGGGTCTGGGTGTCGATCATCGAGCGCTGGCCGTGGCGCTGGCCGTTGTGCTGGCCTGGCCCGTCAGGCCAAACAGTTCACCCAGGGCGCGGCGGTATTGCGCCATGCCCATGGCGTTGGTGTTGTGGTGCGTGCCGCCTTCCACCTTTTCCAGCCGCTTCGGGCTGCGCGCCTGGGCGTACAGGCGCTCGCCGAGGGTGGGCGCGATCACCGTGTCGGCCGTGCCGTGCACCACCAGCAGCGGTGAGCCGATTTCGGCAATGCGGTTGATCGACTCGAAACGCTGCGTGATCAAGATGCCCAACGCGGCAAAGCCCCAGCGGTAGGTGGCCACCACGTCGGCCACCGAGGTGAAGGTGCCTTCGACCATCAGGCCGGCTTCGTCAGCCACGCTGGCCGCCAGTTGCACCGCGATGGCCCCGCCGAGCGAATGGCCGAAGATGTAGCGCGGCTTGCCCGGGTGCTGCGCGGCCAGCCAGCCCCAGGCCTGGCGCGCGTCTTCATAGGCGCGCGGCTCGGAAGGCACGTCGCCACTGCTGCGGCCGAAGCCGCGGTAGTCGATGCCCAGTACTGAAAAGCCCAGCTCATGCATGCGCCGCATGCGCGTGGCGCTGCCACGCAAATCCCAGCGCGCGCCGTGCAAAAACAGCAACACCGGCGCATCAGTGCGTGCCTGCGACAGCCACAGTGCATGCAGCTTCACCGGCTGGCCGGCATCGACCTTCGAGCTGAATTCGATCCAGTGCTCGTGCATGCCTTGGGTGATGTCTTCGCTGCCGCGCCAGGCTTCGCGCGAGGGGCGGAAGATCCAGCGCGCCTGGGTGTCGTCGAGCGAGGCGCAGCCGCTGCTGCCGAGCAGCGCGGCGCCTAACAGCAAGATGAGCAGGAACTTCCTGGCCATGTTCAACGCCCCCTCATGAACAGTTGGTCGAGCTCTTTGATGGAAACCTGACGCCAGGTGGGCCGGCCGTGGTTGCATTGGTCGCTGCGCGGCGTGGCTTCCATCTGGCGCAGCAGCGCGTCCATCTCCGGCAGGCTCAAAGCGCGGTTGGCGCGCACCGCGCCGTGGCAGGCCATGGTGGCGAGCAATTCATCGCGCGCGCGCTGCACCGTGCCGGCGGCGCCGTGCTCTCCCACTTCGCCCAGTTCAGCCAGCACCGAGCGCGTCAGCTCGGCCAGGTCGGCATCGGGCAGCGCCGCCGGGCGGCTGCGCACGGCCAGGGTGCGCTGCGCCAGCGGTGCCACATCCAACCCCAATTCAAGCAGCGTGGCCTGGTGCGTTTGCGCCAGCGCCACTTCGGCATCGGTGGCGCTGAAGGTGAAGGGGATCAACAAGGGCTGGGCCTGCAAGCGCTGCGCGTCGTGCGCGGTCTTCAGGCGCTCGTACACCACGCGCTCATGCGCCGCATGCATGTCGATGATCACCAGGCCCTGGGCGTTCTCGGCCAGCACGTAGGCGCCGCCGAGTTGCCCCAGGGCGCGGCCCAGGGGGTGATCGCTGTGCTGTACGTTGTCCTGTGCATCGGCTTGCTTTGTGGGCGGCGCCGGGTTCACGTTCCAGGCCGGCGCCGGCTCGGCGGCGTAGAGCTGCGCCAATTGCGGCAGGCTCAATCGGGTTTGATAGGCACTGGGCTGCAGCGGCCGGAACAGCCGTGGCGGCGCGGCGCCACCGGCCTGATCCGCGCTCAAGCCTTGCGCCAAGCCTTGCGCGAATTCTTGCGCCAGTGCCGCGCGGTTGGGCGCCAGCGCGTTCTCGGCCGCGCGCTGCACCGCTTGGTGCAACTCGCGGCCATCGCGAAAGCGCACTTCGATCTTGGTCGGGTGCACGTTCACGTCCACCCGCGCCGGGTCGACCGCGATGAACAACACATACGCCGGCTGGCGCGCGCCGTGCAGCACGTCTTCATACGCGGCGCGCATGGCGTGGGCGATGAGGCGGTCGCGCATAAATGTGGGACTGGATGTTTCAACAACGACGACCACGCGCCTCCGACATGTGATTGACTTGGAGTCGTTCACGCCCGAAGGCGAGTTCTTGCCGAGCCTGTCGTGCGAGGTGCGTGTGGAGTACACGGCACCTACCATGACCACGCTCGCTTCAAGACCATCAACCAAATCTTCGTGCTCGACGTGCCAGGCGCAGCGGTGCGCTAAGAATGAAATCGGCTACTCGATCCGAGAGTCTCAGCGGATAATCGTTGGAACAAATGGCTGAATGGTTCGTTTACATCCTGCGGTGCGCTGACGACACGCTCTACACCGGGATCACCAAAGATTTGATCCGACGATGCCAGCAGCACAACGCCGGGACTGCATCACGTTACACACGCAGCCGTCTGCCCATTGTCTTGGTCTACCAGGAGCCGCAAGTCAGTCGAAGCCTGGCTCTTCGACGTGAAGTGGCGGTCAAAG
>JAYUHT010000607.1:0-3020 GCA_043766725.1 Burkholderiales bacterium
GCCGTCCCCGCCCGCGCAGGCGGGCGTGGAGCCGCGGCACTCGGCCCCCTCCAAGAGGGGGCTCCAGCAAGTTTGACGAGCTGATCGCTGTGCGATCAGCGAAGACCCCATGACGCATCGCCGCGCCGTCCTGCTCATGATCCTCACCACGCTGCTGTGGAGCACCGCGGGGATCGTGTCCCGCCAGCTTGAATCGGCGCGTGGCTTCGAGGTCACCTTCTGGCGCAGCGCTTTCAATTCGGTGGCGCTGGTGGTGATGCTGTCGGCGCTGCGTGGCCCACGCACTTTGTGGTTAACGCTGCGCCACGGCGGGCGCGCGTTGTGGCTGTCCGGCGTGTGCTGGGCGGTCATGTTCACCGCGTTCATGGTCGCACTCACCCTCACCAAGGTGGCCAACGTGCTGGTCACCATGGCGCTGGCGCCGTTGTTCACCGCGCTGCTGTCGCACTTCGTGCTGGGCCATCGCCTCAACCGCCCCACCTGGGCCACCATCGCCGTGGCTGGCGTGGGCATTGGCTGGATGTATGGCGGCGAGGTGGGCGCGGCCGACTCGCGGCAGTGGCTCGGCACCCTGGTGGCCCTGGCCGTGCCTATGGCCTCGGCGGTTAACTGGACGCTGTTGCACCACCTGGCTCGCTGGCCAGGCCCCCAGCGCCCCGTGGCGCCATCCCCCGTGAGTGAAGGGGTCGCGCACGGCGAGCCCGGTCATGATCTCGGCCAACATCCCGACGCATCCGACATGTTGCCCGCCGTGCTGTTGGGCGCGTTGATGTCCAGCCTGCTGGCGCTGCCGCTGGCCTGGCCTTTCAGCGCATCGGGTGTTGACCTGGGTTGGTTGGCGTTCCTGGGCGTGGTTCAATTGGCCCTGCCGTGCCTGATGGCGGTGTCGGCGGCGCGGCACTTGAGCGCGCCGCAAGCTGCCTTGCTGGCCTTGCTCGAAGTCGTCTTCGGCGTGGCCTGGGTCTGGTGGGGTGCCGGTGAGGCGCCCTCTTCGTCTGTACTCTTTGGAGGGTTGCTGGTGTTGGCAGCTTTGATCGTCAACGAGGCGTGGGCGCTGCGCCGAACGGATTCAGCATGAACATGTCCTTGCGCAACTTGCCGCTGCTGAACAGCCAGGGCGCCATCCGTGGCGAGGTACTGGGTGGCATCGGCTTCATCACGCTCGATCGGGTCGCGGCGCTGAATGCGCTGAACCTGCCCATGGTGCGCGACATCACGGCCTTGCTGCTGCATTGGCATGGCGAGCCTGATGTCATGGCCGTGGTTTTCCAGGCCGCGCAAGGCGGCACCCTCAGCGCCACATTCAGTGCTGGTGGCGACCTGCGTTTCTTCCACCAGGCGGTGCAGGAGGGGGACGCCCAACTGGTCGACTTCTTCACCGAGCAGTACGCGCTCGACTACCTGGTGCACCGTTACAGCAAGCCCATCATCGCACTGCTCGACGGCGTGACCATGAGCGCCGGCCTGGGGCTGGTGCAAGGCGCCCGTTTGCGCGTGGTCACCGAGCGCAGCCGCCTTGGCGTGCCCGATGTTCACCTCGGCTTCTTTCCTGATGCGGGCGGCGGCTGGTTCCTGTCGCGCTGCCCCGGCCACACCGGCGAATACCTGGGCCTGACCGGTCAAACCATCGGCGCGTCTGATGCCCTGGCCCTGGGCCTGGCTGACCTGCGGGTGATGTCGGCCGACATTCCGGCGCTGGTTGAAGCCCTGGTCGATCAACCCATGCGCAGCGGCGAACAGGTGCTGGCCACGGTGCACGCGCACGCGGTGGACCCTGGCGTGGGCTTGCTGGCCGAACACCGCGGCAGCATCGACACTCACTTCGGCGGCGGCAGCGTGGTCGACATCCTGGCCTCGCTCAAGCGTGACACCGGGCCCTTCGCGGCACGCGCCTTGGCGGCGATGGAACGCGCCTCGCCCTTGATGCTGGCCGTCACCCTTGAACAGATTCGGCGGGCCCGCAGCATGGAATTGGCCGAGGTGCTGCGCATGGAACGCAGCCTGGCGCGGCACTGCTTCGCGGTGCGAAGCGGCACCGGCAGTGAGTGCATTGAAGGCATGCGCGCCTTGGTCATCGACAAAGACCAGGCGCCGCGCTGGAACCCCGCCACGCAGGCCGAAGTGACCCACGCCATGACCCAGGCCTTCTTCGAAAGCCCATGGCCCGATTGGGCGCACCCGCTGCGCGCGTTGTGAGGCGGCGGCGGCACATGCAAAAGAGGTGTGCACCATGAAACAGCTCTCCGGCCTGGACGCCACCTTCCTCTATCTTGAAACCGCGCAGATGCCCATGCACGTGGGCGCGCTGCACGTCTTCGAGCTGCCGGCCGGTCACAAAGGCCGCTTCGTCACGGCGCTGCGCCAACACATCGAACAGCGCCTGCCGCTGGCACCGGTGTTGCGCCGGCGGCTGTGGTGGATGCCGCTGAACCTGGCCAACCCGGCCTGGGTTGATGCGCCGCCCGACCTGGCCAAACACATCGTTGAAATCAAGCTGCCCAAAGCGGCGCGCCTGGGCGACGGCATGGCCGAGCTTGAAGCCGCGGTGAGCCGGCTGCACCCGGTGCTGCTCGATCGCAAACGCCCGCTGTGGAAGATGCATGTGCTGGAAGGCCTGGCCCCGGGCGCCAACGGTTTGCGCCGTGTCGGCCTGTACACCCAACTGCACCACGCCGCGGTAGACGGCCAGGCCGCCGTGGCGCTGGCCAGCGTGATCCTCGACCTGAGCCCCGAGCCGCGCGCGCTGGGCATCAAACCCTCGTCGCGCCCACGCACGGCGCGGTTAGACATGGGGCAGATGCTGCGCGGCGCCTTGAGCCACCAGGCGCAGATGGTGGCGCGCATCATCAAAGAATTGCCGGGCACTGCCGGCACCTTGGGCAAGGCAGCGAAGCAGGCCCTGGCGGGCAGCAAACTGCTGGGCGGTGCGGGCTCGGGCAACCAGCTCGGCCTGGCACCGCGCACGGCACTGAACGTGTCGGTGAGCGAAGGGCGGGCGTTCGCGGCGGTGAGCTGGCCGC
>JAYUHT010000608.1:0-8006 GCA_043766725.1 Burkholderiales bacterium
TTGGCGCACAGCTTGAACTGCGCAGCGCGCCGGGCGCCACCTGCGTGTGCATCAAGCTGGCGCGCTGAGGCGGCGCCAGCGGGCAAGGCGCTACATCAGCAGATGCTCGCCCGCGTTGTCGCCACCCAGGATGACGTAGTTCACCTTGCGGATGTCGGCCAGCTTGGTGCCGCCTGAATACGAGATGCTGCTTTGCACGTCTTCACGCATCTCGCGCAACGTTTCAGACAACTTTCCTTTGATGGGCTCCAGGATGCGCTTGCCTTCAACGTGCTTGTACTCACCCTTGTTGTAGTCGCTGGCCGAGCCGTAATACTCCTTGAACAGCTTGCCGTCCACTTCCACCGTCTTGCCCGGGCTTTCCTCATGGCCGGCGAAGAGCGAGCCGATCATCACCATGCTGGCGCCGAAACGCACACTCTTGGCAATGTCGCCGTGGTCGCGAATGCCGCCGTCGGCCACGATCGGCTTGGTGGCCACGCGGGCGCACCACTTCAACGCGCTGAGCTGCCAGCCGCCGGTGCCGAAGCCGGTTTTCAGCCGCGTGATGCAGACTTTGCCCGGACCCACGCCGACCTTGGTGGCGTCGGCGCCCCAGGTTTCCAGGTCGATCACGGCTTCGGGCGTGGCCACGTTGCCGGCGATCACAAAGGTGTTCGGCAGCTTGAGCTTGATGTGCTCGATCATGCGGCGCACCGGTTCGGCATGGCCGTGCGCAATGTCGATGGTGATGTAGTCGGCGCCCAGGCCTTCGGCCGCTAACGCATCAATGCACACCACATCGGCCGCCTTCACACCAACGCTGAGCGAGACGTACAAGCCCTTGGCGCGCATGGCGCGTGCATAGGCCAGGTTGTCGATGTCAAAGCGGTGCATGACGTAGAAATAGTCATTGGCCGCCAACCATTCGGTGATGGGCACATCCACCACCGTCTTCATGTTCGCCGGCACCACCGGCAGCTTGAAGCGGCGAGGGCCGAAGTCGATGGAGGCGTCGCACTCGCTGCGGCTGTCGACCCGGCACTTGCGCGGCAGCAGCAAGACGTTGTCGTAGTCAAAAATTTCCATGGTGCACTCCGTTGATGGCCCCGCGCGCGGGCGCAAAAAAACCAGGCGCGAAATATCGGGCCCGGTGAACCATTCTACGTGGCCATGCTTCCTAAAATCACTCGATGAACCCACATGAAGGCGCAGCCGGGCTGCTCAAGAACCTCAACCCCGAACAACTGGCCGCCGTCACGCTGCCGGCGCAGCCGGCCCTCATCCTGGCGGGTGCCGGTTCGGGCAAGACCCGGGTGCTCACCACGCGCATCGCCTGGCTGATGCAGACCGGCCAGGTTTCTCCCGGCGGTGTGCTGGCCGTGACCTTCACCAACAAGGCGGCCAAGGAGATGCTGCACCGCCTGGGCCTGATGCTGCCCGTGGCCGTGCGCGGCATGTGGATCGGCACCTTCCACGGCCTGTGCCACCGCTTCTTGCGCACGCACTGGAAGCTGTGCAGCCTGCCGCAGGGCTTTCAGGTGTTGGATGCGCAAGATTCGCAAAGCGCGGTCAAGCGCATCGTGAAGGCGATGAATCTCGATGAGGAGCGTTTTGCGCCCAAGCAGGTGTACTACTTCATCGCTGGCAGCAAGGAAGAAGGTATGCGCCCGCGCGATGTGCCGCTGCGCGACGAGCACACGCGAAAGATGGTGGAGGTGTACCAGGCCTACGAAGACCAGTGCCAGCGTGAAGGCGTGGTCGACTTCGCCGAGCTGATGCTGCGCACCTATGAGCAACTGCGCGACAACGACGCCCTGCGCGAGCACTACCAGCACCGCTTTCGCCATGTGCTGGTGGATGAGTTTCAAGACACCAACCGCCTGCAGTACCTGTGGTTGAAGATGTTTGCACCCCCGCCCGCCAGGGCGGGTTCACATGACTCGCCCGGCCGTGAAGGGCAGGGCGTGTTCGCGGTGGGCGACGACGACCAAAGCATCTACGCTTTCCGCGGCGCCAAGGTCGGCAACATGGCAGATTTCGAGCGCGAGTTTCACGTCGCCCGCGTCATCAAGCTCGAACAGAACTACCGCTCGTTCGGCCACATCCTCGATTCGGCCAATGCGCTGATCGCCCACAACACCCGGCGCCTGGGCAAGAACCTGCGCACCGATGCAGGTGCGGGGGAACTGCTTCGCGTGTTCGAAGCACCGAGCGACTTTGCCGAGGCGCAGTGGCTGCTGGAGGAAGCACAGAGCCTGCACCGGCAGGGCACGCCACGCGTGCAGACGGCGGTGCTGTATCGCAGCAATGCGCAGTCGCGGGTGATCGAAAGTGCGCTGTTCAACGCCGGTGTGCCGTACCGGGTGTATGGTGGCCTGCGCTTTTTTGAACGCGCAGAGATCAAGCATGCGCTGGCGTATTTGCGCCTGCTGGAGAACCCGAACGATGACACCAGTTTTCTGCGGGTGGTGAACTTCCCCACGCGCGGCATCGGCGCGGGCACGACTGAGAAGCTGCAAGACGCGGCGCGCGCCAGCGGCCGCAGCCTGGCCCAGAGCGTGGACGCTGTGCCAGCCAAAGGCGGCGCGAACTTGCAGGCGTTTGTTGGCTTGCTTGATACGTTAAGGAGCAAGACCCAGGGCCTGACGCTGCGCGAGATCATTGCGCACATGCTCGATGCATCGGGCCTGCTGGCGCACTACCGCGCCGAACGCGACGGCACGGACCGGGTTGAAAACCTGGAAGAGCTGGTCAACGCGGCCGAAGGTTTCGTCACGCAGGAAGGCTTTGGCAAGGACGCGGTCGCGCTCACGGTGGATGAGCAGCGCGACAACATTTCACCCGACCCGGAGTCGGGCGAAATCATGTCGCCGCTGGCGGCCTTTCTCACCCACGCAGCGCTGGAAGCCGGCGACAACCAGGCCCAGGCCGGGCAAGACGCGGTGCAACTGATGACGGTGCACGCCGCCAAGGGCTTGGAGTTCGACGCGGTGTTCATCACCGGCGTGGAAGAGCACTTGTTCCCCCACGAAAACTCCTTGTCCAGCGTCGAAGGGCTGGAAGAAGAGCGCCGGTTGATGTACGTGGCCATCACCCGCGCGCGCCAGCGTTTGTATTTGAGCCTCAGCCAAACGCGCATGCTGCATGGGCAGACGCGCTACAACGTGAAGAGCCGGTTCTTGGACGAGCTGCCTGAGGAGAGCCTGAAGTGGCTCACGCCGAAGAATTCAGCCTTTGGCTCCGGCCACGCCCGGGCCTACAGCGACGCCTGGTCGCGTGGCACGGGTTTGGGCTCCATCGTTGGGGCGGGCAATGTGCCGGCGCGCGTGCCAGCCGCTGCGCCGACGCCGCCGCCCTTCGAGCCGCGCGAGGCACCAGGCGCTCTGCGCATCGGGCAAAGCGTGTTCCACAACAAGTTCGGTGAAGGCATGATCCTCACGCTCGAAGGGCGCGGGCCCGACAAGCGTGCCCAAATCAACTTCGGCCGCTATGGCTTGAAGTGGCTGGATCTGGGCATTGCCAAGCTCACGCCGATCAGTTGAGCAGGCTCACCCGAATGGCGGGTGGCCTGGGGCGATGCCTCAGCTCTTGCGGCGCCGCGTGGCGAAGGCCAAGCCCGCCAAGCCCAAGGCCATCAGGGCATAGGTGGAAGGTTCGGGGATGCCAGGCACGGGCGGCGGACCGCCAATGCTGCAATCTTCGCCGCAAGACAGGCGCGCTACCAAGCCTAATTCCGAGAGGAACAGCGTGCCGTTGTTGATGTCTGGTGAAACAAAGTCGCCACGGGTACCGCCACTGGCGATGATCAGCTGGGTGCCGACAGTGGGGTCGATCATGCCCACCGTGCCATCGTTGTTGTTGACGATGATGTTGCCGTTGTACAGCCCGCCGGTGATCACACCCGTGCCGTCTGGCCCACGGCCCTGGCCGCTGTACGCAGCCAGTTGCGCGCCGCTGGCGATGTCGTAAGCAAAGATGCTGCCGTTGGCCACATAGGCGACCTTGCCATCCGGCGACACCGACACGCCATCACCAAACACCCCGGCATTGATGACCCTGAACGTGGCGGCCACCGGGTTGATTTCCACCAGCCCCTTGTTCGAAGTGGCCACCAAGGTGCCATTGGTGGGGTTGCCCCACATGCCCAGATAGCCCGTCAGGCCTTGCGCCTGCAAGCCGGCGATGACACTGAAGCTGCCATCGGCAGCGAACTTGGAATAGGTGCCACCAAACAATTGCGCCCCATATACCGCGCCGCCCACCGTGGCCATGGCCCAATTGCAGTTGGAGGTTTGGCAGGTGTAAGGCGTGGCGGAAAGGGCGCTGCCCAGGGTTTGGTTGTCCAGGTCTTTGAAGACGTAGAGCTTGAGGTCTATTACGCTGCCGCTGATCACGTTGCCGTTGGGCAAGATGCCTTGCGCGATGGGGCCGTAGTTGCTGGTGCCGTAGCCACCCACAAAGGTGGTCAGCGTGAAGCCGGCGTTCACGCCAGCAGGGGTGAGCGCCAAGGCGGCTTGCGCCGCCGGGATCGCCAGCGTCGCCGCCGCGGCCAATGCCGCAATTCTGAATTTCATGGGGGGCCTCGTAGGGAGCGTGGAGGAAAAGGAAGGCAGCTGCCGCTGCTTTGATTCACTCTATGGGCCGATAGCGCGCGCGCCTATCCCTAGACTAGGAGCCTGTCGGGCGTGAGGTCAAGCCCGACAGGCTCCTAGTCTAGGAGACCTCGCTCTCAGCCTCCACGCCAAAGCTGTCTTTGAACACGTGCCACAGCGAGGTGTAGAACACGGCTGAAAACACCAGGCCGGCCGGCACCGCCAGCAGGCCGGCGAGTTGCGGCACGCCCACCAAGGTGAGCAGCGTGCCCAGCACCAGGCTGCTCGACAAGATAGCGGCCATGAAGGCCAATGAATACAGCGCCACGGCGCCGCGGTTGCGCCACAACGCCAGGGTGCTGGAAAACAGCGACTGCGCCACGCCTTGCCCGCCCCAGAACACCAGTGACGGGGCGTGCCAGAACGGCACCGAGAGCAGGCCGATCAGCAGCAACCGCGTGGCGATGCCGTTGGCCAAGCTCGGGTCGGCCAGCAGCTCGTTAACCTGGGCACGCGCCGCCTCGCCCTTGGCCATCAGCACTTGCAGCTTGTTGAAGGCACCGCCGTCAATCGCGTCGCCCAGCAGCATGATCAGCAGCATGAGCACGGCGTACAAGCCGCACAGTTGCAGCAGGCTCTTGCGCCGCGCGGGCGGCCCGCGCAAGGGCTCGAACAGCTGCGCCACCTGCACCGCGCCACCCTTGAGCACGGCGTGGGTGGCCAACATGTAGGCCAGGCTGAGCAGGGGCAGCGCCATCAGCACCAGCATGCCGCCCAGGTAGGGCACCATGGAACAAATCAGCGCCACCACCAGGAATGCCGCAAACATGCCGCTGAAGGCGAACGGGCTCTTGGCAAACGCCCGCCAGCCCTGCGCGGCCCAGCGCAAGCCCTGTGCAGCGGGAACGGTACGAAGACTCAATGCCATTTGCTGAATACCATTCGGCTGAACTCAAAGGTTAGGGTGCCATGGTTGTTCGATGCGGTGGCGCAGCACCCGTTCGAAGTGGCCCGGGTCCTTGGGCTGTAGCAGCGCCGCGCCGCGCGGCAAGTGCGCGTCCCACAGGCGCGACAACCAAAATCGCAGCGCCGCTGCGCGCAACAGCGCCGGCATCAGCCGCACTTCGGCCGCCGCCAGCGGGCGCGCGCCGTGGTAGGCAGCCACCAGCGCCTGCGCGCGCTCATCCACCTGGTGGCCGTTGGCCGGGTCCACGCACCAGTCGTTCAGGCACACGGCCACGTCAAACAGCCACGCATCGACGCCGGCAAAGAAAAAGTCAAACAGCCCGCTCAAGCGGTCACCCTCGAACATGACGTTGTCGCGGAACAGGTCAGCGTGGATGATGCCTTGCGGCAAGCTGGCGCCGGCGGGCGAAGCGGCGAGCTGATTCTGGAAGGACAACTCGTGTTGCAGCAACGCCGCGTGTTCGGCACTCAGGTGCGGCAGCACCACCGGCGCGGTCTCGTTGCACCAGGGCAGGCCGCGCAGGTGCGGCTGGCGCAGCGCAAAGTCTTGCGCCGCCAGGTGCATGCGCGCCAACTCAACCCCAAGCTGCTCGCAATGCCGCGCGCTCGGCGCTTCTTGGTGCGTGCCGTGCAGCCGCGTCACCAACGCAGCGGGCTTGGCGCACACCTGGTGCAGCAGCGCGCCGCCCGCGTCAGCTCGCGGCTCGGGCACGCAGATGCCGCGGCGTGCCAGGTGTTGCAAAAGCCCCAGGTAAAAGGGCAATTGCGCGGGCTGCAAACGTTCGAACAGTGTCAGCACCCATTCGCTGCTGGCGGTGCTGACGAAGTAGTTGGTGTTTTCAATGCCCGATTCAATGCCGCGCAGGCCCTGCAAGGGCGGCAAAGCCAGGCGCTGCAACAGCGCTGCGGCGTCGTCGAAACCGACTTCGGTGTAGACCGCCATGGCTCAACGATTGCGCAGATGCATGGCGCGGGATTCTACGCAGCGCCCCTGCGCCAGCCGGGCCCATGACGCCCGCATGGCACCTGCATGGCCCCTGCACAATGGCGCCATGAACGACAAGATCATGCTGCTGGTGGATGGCTCCAGCTACCTCTACCGCGCCTACCACGCCATGCCCGATTTGCGCGGCCCGGGCGGCGTTCCCACCGGTGCCATCCATGGCCTGGTGGCGATGTTGAAGAAGCTGCGTGAACAGATCGGCGCCGAACATGCCGTGTGTGTGTTCGATGCCTCCGGCCCGACCTTCCGCGACGCCTGGTACGACCAGTACAAGGCCAACCGCGCCAGCATGCCCGACGCTCTGCGCGCGCAAATCGAGCCCATTCATGAAGTGGTGCGACTTTTGGGCTGGCCGGTGCTCACCGTGCCCGGCATCGAAGCCGACGACGCCATCGGCACCCTGGCCGTGCAGGCCGCGCGCAGCGGCCACAAGGTGATCATCTCCACCGGCGACAAAGACTTGGCGCAGTTGGTGAATGACAGCGTCAGCCTGATCAACACCATGAGCGGTGAGAAGCTCGACGTAGCCGGTGTGCAGGCCAAGTTCGGCGTGCCGCCGAGCCGCATCGTCGACTACCTCAGCCTGGTAGGCGACACCGTGGATAACGTGCCGGGCGTTGACAAGGTGGGCCCCAAGACCGCGGTGAAGTGGCTGCTGGAACATGGCTCGCTCGAAGGCGTGATGAGCGCGGCACCCGGCATCGGTGGCGCGGTGGGCGAGAACCTGCGCCGCGCACTGGAATGGCTGCCCCAAGCGCGCCGCCTGGTGACGGTGGTGACCGATTGCGATCTCGCCGGCCATGTGGCGGGCTGGCCCGCTTTGGAAGCGCTGGCGCTGCGCGAGGTGGACAAGCCGGCGCTGCTGGACTTCTACGCTCGCCACGGCTTCAAGATGTGGCGGCGCGAGTTGGAAGAGCCTCCGGCCGCGCCTGGGCTGGGCGCTGCGCCGTTGCCGGCGGCGCAAGCTGCGGCGGGCAGCACTGCACAGGTGCTTGAGCGCCACTACGAAACCATCCTCGATTGGGCGGCGTTCGAACGCTGGCTCAAACTGATCGTTGCAGCGGAACTCACGGCGCTCGACACCGAAACCGATTCGCTCGACCCGATGCGCGCGCGCATCGTCGGCCTGAGTTTCGCCACCGATCCCGGCGTGGCGGCCTATGTGCCGCTGCGCCACACCTACCCCGGTGCGCCCGACCAGTTGCCGCTCGATGATGTGCTGGCCCGCCTGCGCCCCTGGCTGGAAGACGAGGCCGCGGCCAAGTTGGGCCAGAACATCAAGTACGACCTGCAGGTCTTCGCCAACCACGGCATCAGCGTGCGCGGCTACAAGCACGACACCCTGCTGCAAAGCTATGTGCTCGAAGCGCACAAGCCGCACAGCCTGGAAAGCCTGGCCGAGCGCCACCTGCAGCGCAAGGGGCTGAGCTATGAGGATGTGTGCGGCAAGGGGGTGAACCAGA
>JAYUHT010000609.1:0-3016 GCA_043766725.1 Burkholderiales bacterium
GCAGGTTGAGCATGCCGGTGGCCCATTCGATGCCGGCCTCGGCGGCCTCCATGGCCTGCGTGGCCTGCATCTGGTTGGCCGAGGTCTTTTGCTCGAACAGGGTGGTGCGGTTCAGGTAGAACGCGACGATCGAGACCACGAACAACAGCAGCGAAGACACCGCCAGGGTGCCCACGCCGCGTTGGTGGTGGGTGAGGCGGGTTGCGCAGTGCCGTGTCATGGCTGAAGCCTTTCGTTAACCGTCATGCCGGGCACACGCCTTCCAGCCGTTCGTTGCGCACGCGCACTGAAAGCGGCAGCGTGCGCACCATGTCGGCATAGCGCACCGAGCGCCCCTGCAGCTGCACGTCATAGCGGCGCACCTGCACCGTTGGGCAGGTGGCAGAGGCCGTGGTGCAGGTCTTGGGGCACAAATGGCCCAGGCCCAGCGTGGTGGTGGTGGGGGTGATGGTGAAGGCCAGCACGTTGACCTGGTTCGGGTCGGTCACGGTTTGCCACACACCGGCAGCGGTTTGCATTTGCACGCTGCCGCTTTGCAGGCGAAAGCCGAAGCGCTCGGTGTCGTCCAGCGTGTTGTTTTCGGTGGTGTCGCGCGAGAAGCCATAGCTCAGCGTGCCGCTGGCCACGCTCGTTTCGCGGTAGGGGTTGGCCACGGTGGTCGCCGCGGCGCCCTGCGCTTGCGTGCCCAGGATGGCGTTGCCCCAATAGCCGGCGCGGCGCAGGTCGCGCGCCACCAGGTCGGCGGCGGCGCGCAGGTCCTGGTTCAGCCGGGTCTCGGCCTGCACGCGGCGCGTGGCGGCGAGGTTGGTGGAAAAGAGCTTGACCGCGCCGCCCACCACGATCAGGCCCACGGCCACGCCGACCATCAGCTCGATGAGCGACAAGCCGCGCGCCGCGTGCCGCATTTGCAGCGGGCCAAGCGGGCGCCTCAACACGACACGTAGCCCTTGAAGCTGCCGCTGGGCGAGCACACCTGCAAGCGCCCCACCGCGTTGATCACGGCGCGCAACGACGCGCTGGTGCCGCTGGCGCTGGCCGTCACGCTGGTGGCGGCGTCGGCAAAGTTGCGCATCGGGTCATAGGCCACGGCCACGCTGCTCGACAAGCCCAGGCCGTTGCCCAGCGTCACGGTCTTGAGCACATTGGGCGTGGCCACGGTGCCGGTGAAGATGGTGTATGTGTTGCCGCCGGCGTTGGTGCGAAAGTTCACCGTGGCACGCCGGCGCAGGGCTTCGCTGCGGGCATATTGAATGTCGCTGCCCAGGCTGGACATGGCGCCTTCGAGCCGCATGCGGGCCGTGATTTCGGCGAACGACGGCACCGCCACCATGGCCAGCAGGCTGGCCACGGCCATGCCCACCAGCAACTCCACCAGCGTGAAGCCGCGCGCAGTGCGACCTGCCTGGCGCTGTGGCACGTGGCGCGTCATCACCGGCTCCAACACGCCGCAGGGGTGTAGGCCGCGTTGCCGTTGGTCACGGTCATCGCCAGCGTGGCGCAACCGGTGTCACCGGTCTGGCTCTTGCCGCTGGCGGCCGTGGCGGTGAGGGTGTAGCCGGTACTCGTGGCCGAGGCCAGGGTGAGCGTGTAGTAGGCGCTAGGGCTGGTGCTGCTGGCAAAGCCCAGCTCGCTGACCATCTGCGCCGAGTAGCTCAGGTTGTTGGCACGCCAGCGTTCCTGGGCGTGCGCCACCTGGGTGGTGATGTCCAGTGCGTCGGCGCGCCGCGCCTGGCGCAGCTTGGCCAGGAACGACGGCACGGCCACGCTGGCCAGGATGGAGGCCACGACCAGCGCCACCATCAACTCGACCAGCGTGAAGCCGCGCGGCGCGATGTGAACTGGGCCACTACGGCGGGGTGAGAAGTGGGACGAGTGGGCTTTCATCCCTCGCCATTTCGGCCGGGCGCCGATTGAGTTGAGGGCGGTTACACAGTTATTACGAACGAGCGGCCGGTCGTGCCAGGTGTCACGCTTGGCTTTGGGTGCGGCGCTCAAGTCGGGGGCAGGCGCGCCGAAATGTGACTTGAAGTGTCCTGGTCATGAGTGCGCCAGGTTCGGCTGGTGCGGCGGCGGCCTGCGCACCATGCTGTTATCGGCAGCCAATGGAGAAAGAAAATGAGCACCCGTCGTCAAAGCGGTTTCACGTTGATCGAAGTCATGGTCGTCGTGGCCATCATCGGCATCTTGAGCGCCGTGGCCTTGCCGGCGTACAGCAGCTACCTCAAGCGTTCGCGTGTGCCCGCTGCACTCGATGCCTTGTCGGCCTACCTCACGCGCATGGAGCAGCGCTTCCAGGACACCGGCACCTATGCCAACGGCGCGGCCTGTGCCGCCAACCTGCCCACCGCCACCGACTTCACCTTGAGCTGCGCGCTCAGTGCGGCCAATCAGAACTTCACCGCCACGGCCACCGGCACCGGGCGCATGGCCGGCTACAGCTACAGCATCAACCACGTGGGCCTGCGCCGCACCGTGGCCCACCCCAAGGGCGTGCCGGCCACCAACTGCTGGACGACCCGCGGCGCGGTGTGCGACACCTGAGGCAATAGGCAAGACCTGACCCCATGCGCCATGACCCCATGCGCCACAACCCCATGCGCCACACCGCAAGCGGCTTTTCGCTCATCGAGCTGGTGGTGGCCCTGGCCATCCTGAGCGCGATGGTCATGGCCTCGGGCACCTACTTCGGTGAGTTCATCCACAACGCCAAGCTGCGCGAAGCCGGCAACACGCTGTACAGCGAAATGCTGATGGCGCAGAGCGAGGCCGTCAAACGCAATGCCCAGGTGCGGCTGGTGGTCGGCGCCACGGTGGTCAACACCGTCGAGGTGGCCACCAACACCACGTTGCGCAGCTTCACATTCAGTGGCGATGTCAGCGCCAGCGCAGCCACCATCGTGTTTGGCAGCGACGGCCGCCCCACGCCGTTTGGCGGCCCCACCGCGGTGGTGAACCTGGCCAAGACCGGCGTCACCTGCTCGGCCGACGTGCGCTGCCCGGGCCTGCGCATCGACGC
>JAYUHT010000610.1:0-7995 GCA_043766725.1 Burkholderiales bacterium
GAGGCGGCGTCGAAGAGTTGTCTGAATATCAGCATGGGCTGATTTTGTGCACCGCGCTGCGCGGCGTCAATCCTCCAGCAGCCGCACCTTCACGCTGCGGCCCTTGACCTTGCCCGCGCTCAACTTGCGCAGTGCCTGCGCCGCCACACCCGCGCGCACCGCCACGTAGGTGGAAAACTCGTTGACGTTGATCTTGCCGATGTCAGCGCCGGCAAAGCCCATGTCTTTCGTTAACGCGCCCAGCACGTCGCCCGGGCGGATTTTTTCCTTGCGCCCGCCCACGATTTGCAAAGTCTGCATGGGTGGCGTGAGCGGCTCGTTGCTGCTGCTGCTGAGTTCACTCAACGGCTGCCACTGCGAGCTGAAGTCAGCCGTTTGCTCGATCAAACCGACCCGGCCCATCTCTTCGAGGCTGGCCAGGCTGAAGGCCCAGCCCGACTCATCCACCCGCGCCGTGCGGCCGATGCGGTGGGTGTGGGTGGCGGGCTCCGGCGTGATGTCGACGTTGATCACCGCTTCAAGCTCTTTGATGTCAAGCCCGCGCGCCGCAACGTCGCTGGCCACCAGCACGCTGCAACTGCGGTTGGCAAAGCGCACCAGCACCTGGTCGCGCTCGCGTTGATCCAGGTCGCCATGCAACTCAAGCGCCGCAAAGCCCTGGGCACGCAGCACCTGCACCAGTTCACGGCAGCGCTGCTTGGTGTTGCAGAACGCCAGCGTGCTCACCGGCCGATAGTGGTTGAGCAGCAGCGACACCGCATGCAATCGCTCGTCTTCACGCACCTCAAAAAAGAGCTGGCGGATCTTGGTGGCGGCATGCGTCTCGACCAATTTAACTTCTTTGGGCGTGCGCATGAAGGCCGCGCTGAGCTTGGCGATGCCTTCGGGGTAGGTGGCTGAAAACAGCAGCGTCTGGCGCTGCACCGGGCACTGCTTGATGACGGTGGCGATGTCATCAAAGAACCCCATGTCGAGCATGCGGTCGGCTTCATCCAGCACCAGGGTGTTCAGCGCGTCGAGCTTCAGGCTGCCGCGTTCAAGGTGGTCCATCAGCCGCCCCGGCGTGCCCACCACGATGTGCGCGCCATGCTCCAGGCTGGCCAGTTGCGGCCGCATGGTGGCGCCGCCGCACAGCGTGAGCACCTTGATGTGGTCTTCAGCGCGCGCCAGGCGGCGCAGCTCTTGCGTCACCTGGTCTGCCAGCTCGCGCGTGGGGCAGATCACCAAAGACTGCACCGCAAAGCGGCGCGGGTTCAGGTTGGCCAGCAGGGCCAGCGCAAAGGCCGCGGTCTTGCCGCTGCCGGTCTTGGCTTGGGCGATGAGGTCGTGCCCGGCCAGGGCCAGCGGCAGGCTGGCGGCCTGGATCGGCGTCATGCTGTCGTAGCCCAGGCGTTGCAGGTTTTCCAGCGTGGGCGGGGACAGGGGCAGGCTGTTGAAAGGCGCGGCCGCGTCGGCGTGTGTGGTGTTTGAGTTCATGCGCAATTATCGAGACGCGCACGGCCTTAGCCGGTTGACGCCACGACGGCGAGGCTTGCGACTGCCGCCGCCTGCCAACAAAATGGCGCCATGAACGCACCCACCACGCCCACGTCAAACAGCTTGGCCGCACGCGCCGTGATCGCTGACGACGAAACGCTGATGCGTGAGCAACTGCGCATGCGCCTGGCCGAGGTGTGGCCCGAACTGACCGTGGTGGCCGAGGCGCGCAACGGCACCGAGGCCGTGCAGTTGACGCAGGAGTGGCGCCCCGATGTCGTCTTCCTCGACATTCGCATGCCCGGCCTCAACGGCGTGGAGGCGGCGCGCCAGATTGCCCAGATGCCGGCGCGCGATGGCAGCAACGACCAGGCCGGCGCCGACGA
Organism: Burkholderiales bacterium; assembly: GCA_043766725.1. Lineage (GTDB taxonomy): Bacteria > Pseudomonadota > Gammaproteobacteria > Burkholderiales > Burkholderiaceae_C > Rubrivivax. The sequence continues at coordinate 1,863 of JAYUHT010000610.1, forward strand.
CCTGCCCGAGTTGGTGTTTCTGACCGCCTACGACCAATACGCCGTGCAAGCCTTCGAGCAAGGCGTGGCCGACTACGTGCTCAAGCCGGCCGAGCGTGAACGCCTGGGTGTGACGGTACGCCGCGTGCAAGCCCGCTTGCAGGCCCGGCGGAGCCTGGAGCACAGCCCGGACGAGCCGGCGCGGCAACCGCTGCAGCAACTGTTGAGGGAACTGGATGCGCAGTTGCAGCCGCGCAACGTGACGCCGCACCTGCAATGGATCCAGGCCACTGTGGGCCACAACATTCAGCTCTTGCCGGTGCAAGACATTTTGTTTTTCATCAGCGACGAAAAGTACACCCGGGTGCAGACCGCGCAGCTTGAAGCGTTGATCCGCAAGCCGATCAAGGAGCTGGTGGATGAACTCGACCCGAAGCTGTTCTGGCAGATCCACCGCTCGACGCTGGTCAACGTGAATTGCATCGCGGCCGTGCAGCGTGACATGCGCGGGCGCCAGATCGTCACCGTCAAGGGGCACCCCGAGCGGCTGGAGGTGAGCCGCTCGTTCACGGGCCTGTTCAAGGGCATGTGAACAAGTGCATGAAAGTGCAGCCTTGGCGGCGCCCATCAAAATGCGCCCATGAAACCACCCGAACGCTTGCTGCCCCTGATTGACGAAGGCCTGATCGACAGCGTGGTGCGCCAGCTCATGAGCGGCAAGGAAGCCGAGGTCTTTGTGGTGCGCTGTGGTGACGACACGCGCTGCGCCAAGATCTACAAGGCCGCAACCCACCGCAGCTTTCGCCAGGCGGTGGACTACACCGAAAACCGCAAGGTCAAGAACACGCGCCAGGCCCGCGCCATGGCCAAGGGCACGCGCTTTGGCAAGCAGGCACAAGAAGCGGCCTGGCAAAGCGCCGAGGTGGATGCCCTGTACCGCCTGGCCGGCGCCGGTGTGCGCGTGCCCAAGCCCTACAACTTTCATGACGGCGTGCTGATCATGGAGCTGGTGTGCGACGAACACGGTGACGCCGCCCCGCGCCTGAACGATGTGGCCTTCACGCCCGCGCAGGCGCGCGCCCACCACGCCACGCTGCTGCAAGAAGTGGTGCGCATGCTGTGCGCGGGCGTGGTGCACGGCGACCTGTCTGAATTCAACATTCTGCTCAGCGCCGACGGCCCGGTGATCATCGACTTGCCGCAGGCCGTGGACGCCGCAGGCAACAACCACGCCCTGCGCATGCTGCTGCGCGACGTGGCTAACCTCAAACATTACTTCGGCCGCTTTGCACCTGAGATCTTGAGCACGCAATACGGGCCTGAAATCTGGCACCTGTTCCAACGCGGCATGCTGGCGCCTGATTCACCGCTGACCGGTCGCTTCGAGGTGAAGCATGCGCCGGTGGACTTGCGCGCGGTGATGCGCGAGATTGATGATGCGCGGGCGGATGAAGCGGCGCGCGTGCTGCGCATGCAGACGACTTGACAACGCTTGACGTCACTTCCATTCAAAACAAGGCGACACCCACCATGAAAACCCAGATCACTGAAATGTTCGGCATCCAGCACCCCATCATCCAGGGCGGCATGCACTTCGTCGGCTTCGCCGAACTGGCCGCGGCGGTGAGCAACGCCGGTGGCCTGGGCATCATCACCGGGCTCACCCAGCGCACGCCCGAGCTGCTGGCCAAGGAAATCGCGCGCTGCCGCGAGCTGACGAGCAAGCCCTTCGGCGTGAACCTCACCTTCCTGCCGGTGCTCACGGCGCCCGACTACCCGGGCTACATCCGCGCCATCATTGAAGGCGGTGTGAAGGTGGTGGAAACGGCGGGCAACAACCCGCAGAAGTGGTTGCCGGCGCTGCATGAAGCGGGCATCAAGGTGATCCACAAATGCACCTCGGTGCGGCACTCGCTCAAGGCCCAGGCGATTGGCTGCGACGCGGTGAGCGTCGATGGTTTCGAATGCGGCGGCCACCCCGGTGAAGACGATGTGCCCAACTTCATCTTGCTGCCGCGCGCGGCCGATGAGTTGAAGATTCCCTTCGTCGCCTCAGGCGGCATGGCCGACGGCCGCTCGCTCGTGGCGGCGCTGGCGCTGGGCGCCCAAGGCATGAACATGGGTACGCGCTTCATCGCCACCAAAGAGGCGCCGGTGCATGAGAAGGTTAAACAAGCCATCGTGGCTGCCAGCGAACTCGACACGCGGCTTGTGATGCGCTCGCTGCGCAACACTGAGCGCGTGCTCACCAATGCGGCGGTAGAGAAGTTATTGGCAAAGGAACGCACGCTGGGTGCGGCGCTGACCTTCAACGACATCATCGAACAGGTGGCCGGTGTGTACCCGCGCATCATGCTCGAAGGCGACATGGACGCCGGCGCCTGGTCTTGCGGCATGGTGGCGGGTTTGATCCATGACATTCCGACCGTGAAGGAATTGATCGATCGGATCATGGCGGAGGCGGAAGGGTTGATTCGGGTGAGGTTGGCGGGGCTTGTGGGCGGGTGATGATCGGCGACCAACGGCCGCAACCTCACATCGACCTGCGGGGCGCGTCATCCGCACGCTGACGGTGGACACTTGCTTTGGCTTCAAGGAATTTGGAATGCCATGGCGTTTGATGCGCGGCCCAACGCAATCTGCGGCCAAGGCGTTTGACACCACCGCACCATCACCCGCAGACTTGCCAGCGGAGGAACTGCCATGACCGACTGCACACGCCGCGAGATCCTGACCCGCACTGCCGCGTTCGCGGGCACGAGCATGGCCGGCATCGCCGGTGGGCAGACCGGCCGGCCCGCCGGGGCTCTCGAGTACTTGTCGGCCATTCAGACCGTCGACGCGTTGCGTTCGCGCCAGTTCTCCTCGCTCGAACTCACTGACCATCTGATTGCGCGCATCGAGCGCCGTGACGGCGCGCTCAACGCCGTAATCGCACGCGACTTCGATCGTGCGCGCGAGGCCGCCAAAGCCGCCGACGCGGCGCTGGCCCGGGGCGAGCGGGGTGCGCTGCTGGGCGTGCCGATGACGGTGAAGGAGTCGTTCAACGTTGCCGGGTTGCCGACGACATGGGGCATTCCACAGGCCAAGGATTTCAAGGCCACCGAAGACGCACTCATCGTCGCGCGCGCGAAGAGCGCCGGTGCTGTGGTGCTGGGCAAGACCAACGTGCCGATCGTGTTGGCCGACTGGCAGAGCGACAACGCGATCCACGGCGTCACGCGCAACCCGTGGAACCTCGAGCGCACGCCGGGCGGCTCGTCGGGCGGGTCTGCGGCGGCGCTGGCCGCCGGGTTCGGTTCGCTCTCGCTCGGCTCCGACATCGGCGGCTCGCTGCGCGTTCCGGCACACTTCACCGGCGTCACGGGGTTGAAGCCGTCGCATGGCCTGGTGCCCAGCCGCGGCCACACGCCGCCCGGGCTGACGCCACTGGCGAACGAAGTCGATCTTGCCGTCGTCGGGCCCATGGCGCGCACCGCCGGCGACCTCGCGCTGCTGTTCGACGTCATCGCCGGGCCCGATGAGCTGGCCAGCGGCGTGGGCTACCGGCTCGCGCTGAGGCCGCCGCGCCACGAGCAACTCGCGCGCCACCGTGTGCTGATGATCGACAGCCACCCGCTGGTGCCGACGGCGGCGCCGGTGCGGCTTGCGCTCGAGCGGCTGGCGGGCAGGCTGTCACGCAGCGGCGTCAAGGTCGAGCGCAGCCACCGCTTGCTGCCCGACCTGGCCGAGTCGACGCGGCTGTATATGCGGCTGCTGCTGTCGTTCTCGGCCGCGAACTGGCCGGCGGCGCTCTACGACCAGCTCAAAGGTGCCGCGGCCGCTCTGGCGCCTGATGACCGCAGCCTCGAGGCCGAACGCGCTCGCGGCATCTCGCTGAGCCATCGCGACTGGGTCCACGCCGATGTCGCGCGTGCCCGGTTGCAGCAGCAGTGGCGCGCGCTCTTCGGCGAGGTTGACGTCGTGCTCTGCCCGCCCATGCCGGTGACAGCATTCGCGCACGACCACTCGCCGCGGCAGGAGACGCGCCGCCTGGACATCGACGGCAAACCGCACTCCTACCTCGACGTGGGCCTGGTCTGGGCCGGGCCGGCAACGAGCGCCGGGCTGCCCGCCGCGGTGGTGCCGATCGACCGTGGCGACAGCCCGCTGCCCGTCGGCGTGCAGATCGTCGGCCCCTACCTCGAAGACCGCACCGTGCTCGCGTTTGCGGCGATGATCGAGCGCGAGTACGGCGGCTTCGTGGCGCCGCCGGGGTACGCGGGCTGATCGCCGCCGCGTGAGCTCGTCTCAATCGCAGAGCCCTTCGTTCGAAGCGGGCTGATTTCTTCAGCCTGCCTTCGCGGCATGCTGCGCCTTCCACAGTTCGCAGGCCGCCTGCATCCCTAGATCGTTCGCGTCCTTTGCTGAAACCTGAATCGGCCCACAATATTGCTACAGGGAGAAGATCAGCCAATGGTGTCGCGCAAGCCAAGAGAAAAGCCCGAGCACGAAGAGCAGACAGTCCGTTTTAACGCGCTGCACTTCGACCCAAAGAACCCCCGTGGCGAGTTCACAGATGATGAGGAGGCGATCCGCGCTGCTTTTGGCGAGGATGACCGAACGCTCAAGTTGGCAACTCACATGGCCGAGCACGGTCAGAATCCGCTTGACCGAATCGCCTTGATCGCCCACCCGAGACTTCCGGGACACTACGTTGTGCGCGAAGGCAATCGCCGCCTTTGCGCGATGCAACTGCTTCGAGACCCTCAGCGAGCGCCGACTCCAGCCATTCGCAAAAGCTATCAGCAACTGGCCGCAAACGGCAAGCCGGTGCCCGAAATGATCGATGCCGTGGTTTTCCACGCGGCGCCGCAGGCCAAGGTTTGGATGTCAGTCAAGCACGAGGGTGAGCAGGGCGGCCTGGGTACCGTGCCCTGGGGTACTGACGAGAAGGCGCGCTTTAACGAAGAAGGCCAGACCAGCGCCACGCGCCCAAAGAATCCCAACGTTCAGGCGGTCAAGCTTCTCGACTACGCCGTGAAGCACGGCCTCATCACCGCCGATGAGCGTAAGCGGATCGCTACCACCACTGTCACGCGCTACCTGCCCAATATGCGCGCGGCGCTTGGTTTGCTCAACAACGAAGACTGCACCACGAACGCCGACCTCGACCAGTTCAACGCGGGACTCAAGGCATTTTTCGAAGAGGCTTTGCCAACGGGCGACCCGAGCCGGCAACCCCGTGTGCACTCGCGGTCCAGTGCCCGTGAGCGAGACTCCTTTGCCGAGCATCAGCGCCAGCAAGGCACGTCCCCTAGCGATCGCAGCCACAAGCCTTACGACCCAGCCAAGGCCGCCCCTGCGAAGGCCGCCTCCAAGGCCGCGACGCGCAGTGCGACACACCCAGGAAAACGCCGGCAACTTGTCCTAAGCAGTTTTGTGGTGACGTACAAAGACCCCGTGCTGTTGCGGATGGTGAGCGAAGGCAAAGGCCTGAACCCTGACGAGGCACGCTTCAGCTGCAATTACCTGAACCGAGCCATCCTTGAGCGGGTAGTGCACCTGTACGCCAAGAAGTTCGGTGTGGGTGCGCATGGCGAGTTCTCGCAGGTGATCGACCGTGTGAAGACGCATGCCAATTCACTGCCGGAGCCACCGAGCAAGGGTATTGCCAGCGCTCTGACCAAGGCCGGTGACAAGAAGTCCTCTTATTCATACGAAGTGCTTGGCAGTGGCGTGCACGGGGGCAACATACCCTCGGCGGCCGACAATCGCAGCAACTGGGAAAGCCTGCAGCCCGCGCTCGAATGCTTGCTCAGCAAACTGCGCTAGACAGCTCTCGTCCACGGGCCTGAATTCAGTAACGTCGCGCTTATGCCCATTACCGACACACCCTTGCGCTACCCAGGCGGCAAGACTCAGATGGCGCCATTGGTTCAGGAAATCATGCGCGTCAACTCTCTGCTGCAGGGCTTCTATTGCGAGCCGTTTGCCGGTGGCGCTGGCATTGCCTGCCGGTTGCTAGTGTCCGGCTTCATCAGCGAAGCCTGGATCAACGACATCGACCCTGCCATACATGCGTTTTGGCACTCTGTGCTAAACGCGCCAGACGATCTGTGCGAGTTGATTACCAGCACGCCGGTGACCATTGAAGAGTGGTACCGCCAGCGCA
>JAYUHT010000611.1:0-3005 GCA_043766725.1 Burkholderiales bacterium
TCGAAGTGCCGAACGGCTCGATCAACGTGGTGCCCGGCCGCTGCAAATTCAGCCTCGACATCCGCGCCACCAGCAACGAAGTGCGCGACGAATGCGCGCAAGACGTGCGCGCCGAACTGCAGCGCATTTGCGAGCGACGTGGCGTGCACTTCCAGCTTGAACAAACCATGATCGTGCCGGCAGCGCCTTCGGCCCCCGCCTGGCAGCAGCGCTGGGAGCGCGCCGTGCAGGCCCTGGGCTTGCCGCTGCACCGCATGCCCAGCGGCGCCGGCCATGACGCGATGAAGCTGCATGAAGTGATGTCGCAGGCGATGCTGTTCGTGCGCGGGCTGAACGCGGGCATCAGCCACAACCCGCTGGAGTCGATCACCAACGACGACACCGAACTCGCCGTTCAGGCCTTCATCAACCTGCTGCATCAACTGGCCGCCGAAACAACATGACCACCGCCCACTACCTGGCGCTCGACGCCTGGGTCGATGCCCACTTCGACGAGGAAGTGCGCTTCCTGCAGCAACTTGTGCAAGTGCCCACCGACACGCCGCCGGGCAACAACGCGCCGCATGCCGAACGCACCGCCGCGCTGCTGGCCGCGTTCGGCTTCGTGGCCGAACAGCATGCGGTGCCGGCGCCAGAGGTACGCGCCGCCGGCATGGAGAGCATCACCAACCTGGTGGTGCGCCGCCACTACGGAGCCGGCCGCACGATCGGCCTGAACGCGCACGGCGATGTCGTTCCGCCCGGTGAAGGCTGGAGCCACGACCCCTATGGCGGGGAGGTGGTGAATGGCAAGCTGTTTGGCCGCGCCGCGGCTGTGAGCAAGTGCGACTTCGCCACCTACACCTTTGCCACACGCGCCATCGAATCATTGCCCGGCGCACGCCGCGGCAGCGTCGAGCTGTACTTCACCTACGACGAAGAATTCGGTGGCGAACTCGGCCCGGGCTGGTTGTTGCGCAAAGGCTTGGTCAAGCCCGACTTGCTGATTGCCGCGGGCTTCAGCTACCAGGTGGTGACCGGCCACAACGGCTGCTTGCAGATGGAGGTGGTGGTGCACGGCAAGATGGGCCATGCGGCCGTGCCGCAAACCGCTGTCGATGCCCTGCAAGCCGCCACGCACATCCTCAATGCGCTGTACCGGCAGAACACCCTTTACAAGCAAGTCACCAGCGCGGTTAAGGGCATCACCCACCCGTACCTGAACGTGGGCCTGATACAGGGCGGCACGAACACCAACGTGGTGCCCGGCAAGGTGGTGCTCAAGCTCGACCGGCGCATGATCCCCGAAGAAAACCCGGCTGACGTGGAAGCCACGCTGCGCCAGGTGATCAATGAGGCCGTGTCGAAATCACCCGGCATAACGATTGAAGTCAGGCGTATGTTACTGGCCAACGCGCTCAAGCCCTTGGCCGGCAACCAGCCGCTGGTGCAGGCCTTGTGTGCGCACGCCAGGGCGGTGTTTGGCGAGACTATCGAAGCCAGCGGCACCCCGCTGTACACCGATGCCCGCCTGTTCTGCGAACAAGGCATTCCCGCGGTGTTGTACGGCTGCGGCCCACGCACCGTGCTGCAAAGCAATGCCAAGCGCGCCGACGAACACATCGAACTCGAAGACTTGCGCCGCGCCACCAAGGTGGTGGCGCGGGCGCTGGCTGACTTGCTGGCCTGAAGGCCAGCCAGGCCCTCGCCCCGTCAAGGCGCGATGTAGGCGTAGCCCTGCTGCTGGTAGGCGCCCAGGGCGATCCAGCCATTGGGCACGAGCTTCACTTCCTGCATCAAGGCAGCCGGGTTGAGCTTGCGATCGGCCAGCGGCAAGTTGCACTGCTCGATCCCCACCACGCCAGGCGCGTTCTTCAATTCGCGCAACTTGGCGGCGACCTGCAGCGCGTCGGCCCGCTCGGTTTCTTTCACCGCGCCGAGGTTGGTTTGCGTGAAGAACGAGGCGTTGCCGCGGAAGGTCATCACGATCTTGGGCGTGATGCCGCTGTCGATCAACTGCTTGCGCGTGACATCCACGTTTTGCAGCTTGTTCAACAGCACCACGGGGTTGGCATCGGTGAAGTCGAAGGCGAGCTTCATCTCCTTCGCGTTGCTGGCGCTGCCGGGGCCTGTCGATGCGCAGCCATACAAGGCCAGCGCGGCCATCGTGGTGATCAGGAATCGTGTCCTCATGAAGCTCTCCTGGGTCGAGGGTGGTGAAACCATGGTACAGCCGGCGCAGCACCGCCCTGCGTCGCTCGCCGCTGAGTGCAGCTTGAGCCCGGCCGACGCCTAGAACCAGAGGTCGCCCACGCAGCGCCCATCGCGCGGCAAATCGTCGAAGGTGTCCAGGCCGTCGAAGTGGTCGATGGGGATTTTGGCAATCGCATCCGGTTCAGTCAGACGCAGGTTGACCGCAATGCGCCGGCGCCCGTCTTCACCGAGCACCTGGGCGCGCCAATACGCCACGCAGCCGCATTGCGGGCAGAAGTGGAACTCGATGGCCTTGCCCCGCAGGTAAGCCGTGGTCGGCCCTGAGACCTTGATGCCAACGCCCTCGTAGTCATATGCCCACAACACGCCGTAGCGGCGGCACACCGTGCAGTTGCACGCTGTGGCCGATTCGGGCATGCCTTCAAATTGCCATTTGACGGCGCCACAGTGGCAGGAGCCCTGGATCACGTTGACCTCCAATTTTGAAGACTTCACTTGAACCACACATCGCTGGCTAACGTTCGCGGTGAGTCGAACCTCACGCCCGCCATGCGCCCCGCGCACAGCCGATTACCCTGATTCACTGGACTAGGATGCATCATTCATCAATGCCTTGACAAGGATTTCAGCATGAAGACCCGAGCCGCAGTGGCCTGGAAAGCCGGCGCCCCGTTGACGATTGAAGAGGTCGACCTGCAAGGCCCGCGCGATGGCGAGGTGTTGGTCGAGGTCAAGGCCACCGGCATCTGCCACACCGATCAGTTCACGCTCTCGGGCGCCGACCCCGAAGGCCTGTTCCCGGCCATCCTGGG
>JAYUHT010000612.1:0-3003 GCA_043766725.1 Burkholderiales bacterium
CAACCGTCACGGTCTCGATGCGATCGGCAAAGCGTTTGCTGTTGGGATGATCATCGAACGCGATGTTGGCCTTGGTGGCGTTGGCACCCAGGCGCGTGAGCGCACCGATGTGCAGCGTGGTGGGCACGTAGCCACGCAACTGTAGCCAGGCCTGTGCCTGGCGGCGCGAGCCGGCGTCGCCGTCCATCGCGCCGGCCAGGGTTTCCAGCGCCCACTGGTTGCTCTGCTGGTATTGCTGCGCCCAGGGGTAGGCCAGCATGTTGTAGCGCGGCTCGTGCCAGCGTGCCGCTTGCTGGTTGTCGAGCAGCAGCGGCAGCAGCTTGGCCTGCGCCTCGCTGCTGAGTTCAACGAACGCGGCCTCGTAGCGGTGCGGGCGGTCCAAGAAAAACTCACCCAGGCCCTGGCGGTACAGCGCCGCATTGGCGCTGCCGCATTGGTTGAGCTTGTGCACCACGCGCCAGTACGAGCCGGCGCCGTCACCGCTTCGGTATGCAAAGCCCAGGTGCGACCAGCGCAGGCCGTAGCGCGACAAGTCTTGGCCCGCTCGGGCCAACACCACCACCTGCGCGCCCGTGGCATCAAGCCGGCGCGCCGTGGCTGCGGCCAGCGCCATGCCGCGGCTGACTTCCGCCACCGCGACCGGGTGCTCCTCGCACGGCCGCCCCGCCTGCGTGGCCTGGGCAGCGGCGGCCAGTGCCAGAGCGAACAGCAGGCGTTTCATCGCGTGATGCGTTCGTTGTGCAGCAACGCGCGCCCAAGTTCGTTCGGAATGAAGGCCAGCGCCGAGCCGGCGGCCGACAGCACGTAGCCGGTGGACACCGCCGTGACGATGATGGCCGCCCCCACCGCGGCCGAGACGTGGCCGGCGAAGTGCAGGCTCATGCGCACACCGTCTGAGGCGCGCTCGAGCACCCACACCGTGCCCGTGGCCGAGGCCTGGACGCTGGCCACGGTGAGCATGGCGCCGCCCACCAGCACGACCACCGGCGCGGCCACCGACACCGCCACCGGCAGCAACGACAGCCCGCTGGCCGCAGAGGCATCGGATTGGGCGCGTGCGGCCGGGACGGTGGCCACGGCGAGCGCCAAGGTCAGCAGACGAAAGACAGATGATGCAGACATGATTTTCCCTTTCGCGGTGTGAGCTGGAAGCTCATCCGGGTGGCGTGGCAAGGTGTTCGGGGCTGGGTAAGCCGGGGCGCAACCCCGCCCGCTCAAGACGTGGTGTCAGCCGCTGGGCTGCCGCGCGGGCCACGGCTTCGCGCCGGCCGGCCTTCGGCAATGTCGGCCTCGTGCGCATCGCGCAGCGTCTTGGCCAGCGTGAAGACCGACGAGATCAGGAACAACCAGCTCACGAACAAGAACGCCTTGTAGGTGGGGTCGATGGCCATGCGGTACAGGCCCCAGCCGGTGAGCGACATCGCAAAAGCGAAACCACCCCAGACCACCATGCTCCACATGGGCGTGTCGACCTTGCTGCCCTGGTTGTCGCGCACGAACTTGGACACCGCAAACACCGCCGACATGCAGAACACGTAGCCCATGACCATGAAGGCGCGGTCCAGATCCTGGCCCGGCAACCAAGCCAAGCCGATGCCGCACAGCGTCACGGCCACGCCGAAGGAGATCCACACCTGCATGCGCCAGGCGTTGGTATCGCGGCGAACGGTCACTGTCTGCTCCGGGTTCATCGAATATTCCTTGTTGTGGTTGAACATGAAGACCATTCTGGCCACTGCTGCGGCGCGTGGTCAAAGCATTTGGGCCAAGTGTCGCGCGGCGGTTCCGGCGGTATCGCTAGAGCTGCCCCCGCTTTTGGTGCCGGTTCCCGCACCGAGGCATGGCCGGTGGCCCGCGCGCACCGGCGCCAATGGTGCCAACATCGTGCCAGGGGCAACCGAACATGAAGCTGGCATTGATCACTGACCTGCATGCCAACCGCGAAGCGGTTGCCGCGGTGCTGGCGCACGCGCAGGCGCAGGGGGTGGGGCAAATCGCCTTCTTGGGTGACTACGTGGGCTATGGCGCTGACCCCGTCTGGGTGGTGGAGCGCGTGCGCGAACAGGTGGCCAAAGGCGCGATCGCCGTTCGCGGCAACCACGACGCCGCCTTGGTACATGGCCCGCGCTCGAGCATGCATGCGCAAGCCAGGCTGTCCATCGAATGGGCGCGCGGGCAGTTGGCGGCTGAGCATGTTGAATTCCTGCGCGGCCTGCCCTTGACGCATGAACTGGGTGAACTGCTGTTCGTTCACGCCAATGCCTTTCTGCCCGAGCAGTGGGCCTATGTGGAGGGGCGCCTGGAAGCAGCGCGCAGCCTCAGGGCCACCCGGCGGCGCATCACCTTTTGCGGCCACGTGCATGAGCCCAAGTTGTTCCATATGTCTGCGTCGGGCAAGACGGCTGAATTCATGCCGGTGGCCGGCCAAGCCATCACCTTGCTTGAGTCGCGGCGCTGGCTGGTCATACCTGGCGCGGCCGGTCAACCCCGTGACGGTGACCCCGCGGCCTGCTACGCCAGCTACGACCTGGGTACGAACGCCCTCACCTACTGGCGCGTGCCCTACGACACCGAGGCTGCGGTGGCCAAGATCCGCGCCGCCAACTTGCCGCCCGCATTGGCCACGCGGCTGGGCATGGGCCAGTAACGGGCCACCATGACGGGCTCAAATCACCCCGTGGCACCTGTGGCGGCGGGTAGCGTGATCGACGGCTGGCTGCTTGAAAGCAAGCTGCACACCGGCGGCATGGCAACACTGTGGGCGGTGCACCGCGCGCCTGGCGCCGTGGCCGTGCCGGCGGCGCCGGCAGGCATGGCCTTGATCATGAAAGTGCCGCGCATCAGGGGCGGCGAAGATCCGGCCAGCATCGTGGGATTTGAGGTTGAACAACTGATCATGCCCACGCTACAGGGCCCGCACGTCCCGGCCTTCGTTGCCAAGGGCGACTTCGCACGGCAACCCTACATCGTGATGGAACACCTGCCCGGGCCCTCTCTGCGCGA
>JAYUHT010000613.1:0-7965 GCA_043766725.1 Burkholderiales bacterium
TTCGAATACAGCGAATGGGTGACGAGGTGCAGGATCTGCTTGACCTCGGCCTGGAAGGCATGGGTCTGTTTGCTCATGGTGGTGTGGGCTCGAAAGTGAAGTGTGGAATAGGGTCGCGCCCAAAAGCTGGGCGCGGGCAGGGCATTTTGGGCCGGCCGCCCGCTCTTTCAAGAGACGGGCCAGCGCCAAGCGTTTCAGCGCGGCAAGGAATTGACTTCCTTTTCCCAGCGCTCGATCAGCCGCCGGCGCTCGGCCGCCTTGCCATACTTTTCAAAGTCGTACTTGATCAGGCGCACGTTGTCGGTGAGCGGGATGCGCGCGTCCGGCTTGAAGGTCTTGTTGGCCGGCACCTGCAACGAATCGGCCCGCGCGCCAACACCTTGCCCGGCCGGGCTCATCAACCAGTCGTAGTAGCGTTTGGCGGCGTCCTTGTTGCGCGCGCCTTTCACCATCGCAATGCCGCCCACTTCATAACCGGTGCCTTCACAGGGCGCGGCACTCTTCACCTGCTTGAAACCCTGCAAACGCTCGCCCTCGAAGCCGAAGATGAAGCTCACGCCAATGCCCACCTCGCCCTTGCTCACGCTCTTGGCCTGCGCCGTGCCGCTGCGCGTGTACTGCACGGTGTTGCGGTGCAGCTTCTTCAGGTAGTCGAACGCCGGCTCCTCGCCCATCAACTGCACCAGCCCGGCCAGGATGGTGTAGCCCGTGCCGCTCGACCCCGGGTGCGAGGTCTCGATCTCGCCCTTGTAGCGCGCATCGATCAAGTCGGCCCAGCACTTCGGCGCGGGCAGGTTCTTCTTCTTCAACACGTCTTCGTTCCAGCCGAAGCCGATGGCGCTGGTGTAGAAGCCGCCCACCATGTTGCCGCTCATGGCGTACTGCCGCACGGCCCAGCCGTGCAGGTCGTTCAGGTAGTCGGGCCGGTAGGCGTCGAGCAGGCCCACTTCGGCGGCTTGCAAGAAGGGGTCGCCCGTGCCGCCCCACCACAGGTCGGTCTTGGGGTTGGCGGCCTCGGCACGCAACTGCGCCAGCGCCTCGCCGGTGGCCTTGCGCGCCTGGTTGACCTTGATGCCGGTGGCGGCCTGGAAGTCTTTCGCGGCCAGCTCGCACCAGGCCTGGTCGGTGGAGCACAAGGCGTTGACCACCTGGCCCTGCGCATGCGCGCCGCCTGCGGCTACCCACAACGCGGCCATCAAGGCACCGAACATGAAGGGTCGCTGTCGCATCGTGGGCACTCCGGTAGACATGCGCTGATTATCCGGGCCGCCTCGGGATCGCCGCATCGCCATGGTGCTGCGCCAAGGCCGCGTGCCAGGCCTGCCAGTCGCGCCCGGGGTGAGTCTGGCCGCAACCCGTGCACACACGGGCCGGCGCGGGGCTGTCGTAGAAGCGCGTGAACAGTGGCGGCAGGTCGTTCACGATGCTGGTCAACTGCACGCTGTGGCCTTGCACCAGCGTGCCGCAGTGCGCGCAATACCAATTGAAGGCGTCGATGCTGCCGCTGGCGCGTTGGCGCTCGATCACCGTGCACAGGCTGCCCGGCTGCGGGCGCTGTGGCGAATGCTGCACATGCGCGGGCAACAGGAAGATGTCGCCCTCGTTCAAGTCAACCCGCTCATAGCGGCCGCGGTCCCACAACAGCACATGGGCCTGGCCCTTGAATTGGTGGAAATACTCCTCGTGCGGGTCGTCATGGAAATCGGTGCGCTGGTTGGGGCCGCCCACCACGGTGCAAATAAAGTCAGCGTCTTGCCAGATCTGCTGGTTGCCCACCGGCGGCTTGAGCCGGTCGGCGTGCGCCTCGACCCACTTGGCGAGATTCAGCGGCGGCCCGTACTTCGGCATGGCTTTGCTCCGATCAACGTTTGAAATGATTTTGTCCGAAGTTCAGCACGCCGCAAAACGCGCCCGCCGCGCGAGGATGCCGCGCAGCAAGCTGTAGGCGGTGATGGCCGACGACTTTGGGTTGTCTGCCGACGCCGCGTTGTCCAGGCGCAGGTTCAGCGTGCCGGCCACGCCCTGGGCAAACACCTCGTGCACATTGCCCGGGCTGGCGGGGTCGGCCACCAGCTCCACCTGCGTGGCATCAAAGCCCAGGGTGGCCAGCGCCAGCGTGGCAGCCACGTTGGCGTTCTTCGGGTACAGCCGCGCCGCTTCGCGCGCGCTGCCGCTGAAGAAGGTGGTGGCCACCGTTAACCTAGCCAAGTCCACCGCCTGCTCGGCCGCGGTGCCGCGCCAGGCGGCAGGCGGCTTGCTCGAACGCAGGCGCACGCTGCGCAAGCCCGCCAGGTGCGCGGCCTGCAACCAATCGAGCCCGCCTAAAGCGCCCGCGGGCAGCAAGACCTGGCTGGCGCCGGCCGCAGCGGCGGCCTCCAGCTCGGCGTGCAGCGCGGCGTTTGCCAGCGCGCCCACGCTGGCCAGCAGCAGGCTGCAGCCGGTGCGCAGGCAGGCCGCGCCATGCGCTTGCACTGCGGCGTGGCCGGCGGCTTCCACCACCAAGTGGGGCTGCTGGTCGAGCAAGGCCTGAACGTCATTCACCGGCGTCACACCGAGCTGAGCACTTACGCTGCTGCCACGGCACAGCACCGCCACCAGCTCGATGCCCTGGCCGCGCCGCGCGCTCAGCTCACGCGCCAAAACCTGGCCGATGGCGCCCAGCCCGATCAACCCCACGCGCAGCGGCGCCACCGCATCGCCGGCCATGCTTCAGCCCAGCTTCAAGCCGGCGCGCGCGAATTGCTCGCGCGTGACGGCTCTTTCTTCCGCGCTCAGCGCCAGCAGCGGCCGGCGCACCGGGCCGCCCACCTGGCCCAGCAGTTCCTGCCAGTATTTGCTGTGCGCCTGCGGCTTGTCTTTCGGCCGGCTTGCCTTGAAGGCCTGGCGCGCGGGCTCAAGGCTGTCGCGCACGCGGTGGGCCTCGGCGAAATTGCCCTCGAAGGCCAGGCGGGTGTACTCGTTGATGCGCTGATCCACCGCCGTTTGCAGCAGGAACGGCGGCGTGGAGCACAGGTACAGCCTCCAGCCCAGTTCTTCGATGTTGCTCAGCCACTCTTCTTCTGAGGCGGTGCTGACCTGGATCTGTTTCCCCACCAAGCGCGTCAGCTCGCTGTACAGCGGCCGCGGCACGCTGTACTTGACGGCCACCACGCTGGGCAGCGCGGCGATGCGCGCGCACAGTTGCGGGCTCATCACGTAGCCGCAGTCGGGGTGGTTCCACAGGGCGATGCCGATGCTGAGCTGCTCGCTGATGTGGCGGTAGTACTCGTAGATCGTCTCGTCTGAATCGGCGCCGAAGTGCAGCACGGGGCTGTGCACCACGATCCAGTCGGCCCCCACCGCTTGCGCATGGCGGCCGAGTTCGAGCACGGTATCGAGGTTGGTGTCGGAGCACGACATCACCGTGCGCGAACGCCCCTGCGCCACTTCCGCGGCAAGCTCGAAGTTGCGCTTGCGTTCAGTCAGGCTCATCGAGAAATACTCGCCCTGCTTGCCGCACACGAACAGCCCGCTCAAGCCAAGCGTGCCCACCCAATGCTCCAGGTTGGCGCGCAGGCCGGGCTCGTTGACCGAGCCGTCGGCGTTGAAGGGCGTGAGCGTGGCCGCCCACACCCCGGTGAAGTGCGCCTTGGCGTAGGCCTTGGCGTCTGCCTTGCTGTAGTTCATCGGGTCTTGCCTGCTAGAACCGGGTGCGGATCGACCACAGCTCCGGGAAGAAACGATGCTCGGTGATGTGCTGCAGCCAGCCCACACCGGCCGAGCCGCCGGTGCCGGGCTTCAGGCCGATGATGCGCTGCACCGAGACGAAGTGCCGCCAGCGGTACTGGCTCATCGCATCGGCCAGTTGCACCAGCGTCTCGCCCAGGCGGTACAGCTCGTTGCCCGGCGTGGGTTCGCCATACACCTGGAACCAGGCCGCCTCAACTGAATCGTTAGGTGCGTAAGCCTGCGCCCAATCGCGCTGCAAAGCCGCGCTGTCGATCGCCAAACCACGGCGTGCGAGCAAGGCAATCACCTCGTCATACAGGCTGGGCGAGTTCAGCGCCTGCTCCAGCGCCGGCCAAACATGGGGCATGTTGCGAAACGCACTGGCCAGGCGCGCGTTCTTGTTGCCCAGGATGAATTCAACATGCCGGTACATGAAGCTCAGCTGCCCCGAGGCCGTGCCCAGGCTGTTGCGGAACTGGTTGAAGCCGTCGGGGGTGATGGTGGACAGCACATCCCACGAACGCGCGATGTAGTCGCACATCGCCTTGGCCCGCAGCAGAATTTCCAGCGCGTTGCCCACGGCATCGGCGCGCAGTTGCGCCTGGGCGTTGTACAGCTCGAAGTGCAGCGCCTTGAACAGCAGCTCCTTCACCTGCCCCATGATGAAAAAGCAGGTCTCGTCATAGGCCTGGCTGCGCGGGTGTTGCAGGCTGAGCAGCAGGTCGATGCTTTGGTAGTCGACATACGGGTTGCTGCTGCCGGCAAAGTCGACCAACGGCGCGCCGCCGGTGGCCTGCGCGGTGTAGGCGCGGCTCTTGTCGGTGGTGGTGGGCATGGGCCGCGCATGCACGCTGGGGTTGACGCCGGCGGCGTCGACGATCAAGGGTGTGATGGGCTTGTACTGGGGCATGGCGTCAGTGTGGCAGCAACAGGGCCAGGGTGGCACGGCCGAGTTCGGTGGCCGCATCGGTCAGGTCGAGGATCACATCAAAGTGGTTGCGCTGCGGCACTTCAAACACCTTGCACGGCGTGTTCACCTGCTGCAATCGCTGCGCAAAGTCACCGCCCTGGCGTTTGAATTCCGCGGTTTCAATTTCGCCCCAGCACACGATGGCCGGCGCGAAGCCTGCAAGATCGAGCAGCGCCGGGCTCAGCGCTCGCGCCACTGGCGGCGTGAGGTCCAGCGCGGTGTTGATCGACGTGCCAATCAGCGGCTCCAACTCGTAGATGCCCGACACCAACACCGCGCCACGCACGCGCGGCCCCGCGCCGGGCAAGGCCAACATGGCGGCCAGGTGAGCGCCGGCCGAACTGCCCGCCAGCACGATGCGATCGCCATCAAACCCCAGCCACGCGGCGTTTGCGTGCAAGCAGGCCAAGGCCTGGCGGCATTCGGCAACGATTTGCGCCAGGCTGGCCTGCGGCGCCAAGGTGTAGTCGAGCGCCGCAAAGCCCGCACCCTGCGCCAGGCAACCCGGCGCCGCAAAGGCCGATTCCTGCTTTGACAGTTCCTGCCAATAGCCGCCGTGGATAAACAGCAGCAAGGGCGGTAGCCGGCTATTTTCAACCGTTAACGGAGGCGGCACGAACAGATCTATTTGGTTCGCCGGCAGCGCACCATAGTTCAGCGTGCTGTAGGCGGGCCAGTGCGCACGCGCCGCTGCGCTGCGCTGCGCATAGGCCCCGACAAAGGGCTGGTAGTGGCCGCCGATGCACGAGCTGGGCGAGAGTTCGCGCTCGCGCGCGGCGGCATCGAGTTCGCGCCAGCCCACTGCGCTCTCAAGCCAATGTGGCTCTGCCACTTGGCTTGCCTTGGTAGGGCACATGGGTCAGCTCCACGCCGGTGGGCCGGCCCCGCCTCACACCCAAGAAGCCGCTGGTCGCATTGAACGGCATGTTTGCCCCTGCTGCGAACTCAAGTCACCGCCTTGCGTTGGCGGAATTCGGGTTGAGCCCAAGCCTGCGTGGCCATGATGTCGGCCAGCGCGGCCACGGCGTTCCAGACATCCACGTAGCCCACGTAAAGCGGCGTGAAGCCGAAGCGCAGGATGTCTGGGGCGCGAAAGTCGCCGATCACGCCGCGCGCGATGAGCGCTTGCATGATCGGCCAGGCCTCGGTGCGGGTGAGCGAGACCTGGCTGCCGCGCTGCGCCGCTGCGCGCGGTGTGGCCAAGCCGAAGCCGCTGAGCCGCTCGTCCACCAGGCGCATGAACAGGTCGGTGAGGGCCAGGCTCTTGGCGCGCAAGGCCTGCATGTCCACGCCATCGAACGCCGTGAGCGCGGCTTCCAGTGCAATCAGGTTGAGCTGCGGCGCGGTGCCCACCAGCAGCCTGTCAACACCCGGCGCGGGCTCGTAGCCTTGCGTGAATTCAAACGGCCGCGCATGGCCGTGCCAGCCGGTGAGCGGCTGGCGCAGCGTGGCATGGTGGCGTTGCGCGGCAAAGGCGAAGGCCGGCGCGCCGGGGCCGCCGTTGAGGTATTTGTAGCCACAGCCCACGGCGAAATCGGCCGCGCAGGCGTTCAAGTCGCAGGGCATGGCGCCTGCCGTGTGCGCCAGATCCCAAATCACCAGCGCGCCCACGTCATGCGCGCGGCGCGTCAGCGCGGCCATGTCGTGCATGCGCCCGCTGCGGTAGTTCACATGCGTGAGCGTGAGCACGGCAACCCGCTCGTTCAACGCCGCCATCAACACCGCGGCGGGCACGGCCTGGCAACGCGCGCCGGTGATCTCGGCCACGCCCTGGGCGATGTAGGCGTCGGTGGGGAAGTTGTGGTCCTCGCCCAGGATCACGCTGCGCCCGGGGCGCATGCGCAAGGCCGCCACCAGCAGCTTGTACAGGTTGATCGAGGTCGAATCAGCCACGATGACTTCGTTGTCCTGTGCACCCACCAGTTTGGCGATGCGCGCACCCACGCGCTGAGGTGCCGGGTACCAGTCGGCGTCGTTCCAGCTTCGGATCAAGCCCACGCCCCATTCCTGCTCGACAGCGCGCTGCATGCGCGGCACCACGGCGCGCGGCAAGGCGCCGAGGGAGTTGCCGTCGAGGTAGGTGACGCCGGGCGGCAAGACGAAGCGCTCGCGGCAAGCGCGCAACGCATCAGCATCGTCAAGCGCCTGGCACGCCGCTTGGGTGATGGTGCCAGCAGGGTTGGGCATCGCGCGCAGGCTCGTTATGGATGGGCGAGACTATCCATCAACCGCTTGTGAACGTCTACTCGATAACCCTGAATCGACGAGATGAGGTGGTCGTGTCGGGTGACCTGGATCGTTATTCCACGCTGGCGCGCAAGCTCACCGCCGCGGGCACGCGCTTCATCATCGAGCCGCATCGCTTCCAGGGCCAGGTGGGCGAGCAGGCCACCCTGTTCTTTCTCGACCCCTGTGGCAACGCGCTTGAATTCAAGGCCTTTGCCGACATCGGCCAACTGTTTGCAAAGTAGGCCCGGGTTCACACCCCCAGGTAGCGTGGCCACAGCTCGCGCTGCGCGTCTAACGCTTTAGATGTGCCGCTCCACGCCACGCGGCCGCGCTCCAGAATGACCTGGCGGTCGGCCAGGCGGATCAGGCGCTGCACGTATTTGTCGACCACGATGATGGCCTGGCCGGCCTGGCGCAACTGGGCCAGCACGCGCCAGATTTCTTCGCGCACCAGCGGCCCCAGGCCTTCGGTGGCTTCATCAAGAATCAACAAGCGCGGGTGGGTGACCAAGGCGCGCGCGATGGCCAACATTTGTTGCTCGCCGCCCGAAAGCTGGTGCCCCATGTGCGCACGCCGCTCGCCCAGGCGCGGGAACAGCTCGAAGGCGCGTGCCAGCGTCCAGGTGACAACGCCTTGGGCATCGGGGCGCATGAAGGCGGTGAGGTGTTCTGCCACGGTCAGGTTGGCAAACACTTGCCGCCCCTCGGGCACCAGCGCCAGGCCGCGGCGCGCAATGGCGTGCGCGGGCCGGCCCAAGACGGGCTCACCGGCCAGGTGCACGCTGCCCGCGTGCGACGGCACGATGCCCATCAGCGCATGCACCAGCGTGGTCTTGCCCATGCCGTTGCGGCCGAGCAAACCGATCACTTCACCGGCGTGCACGGTCAGGTCAATGCCCTGCAACACCTGCGCGCTGCCGTAGGCGGTGTGCAGGCCCTGCACCTCCAGCAGCGGCACCAAGCTCATTCCTGCCCCAGGTATGCGCTGATCACACGCGCATCGGCGCGCACGGCCGCCGGCGCGCCGCTGGCGATGACCTGGCCGCTGACCAGCACCG
>JAYUHT010000614.1:0-2994 GCA_043766725.1 Burkholderiales bacterium
TGTGGCCACTGGTGTACGGGCTCTTGCTGTCCACCACCTGGCCGAAGGCCGCGGCGATGTCGTCCAGGTAGTCGTCATCGAGCGCCACCTCGTGCTGCCCGGGTTCCAGCATGCGCACCGCGGCGTCGACTCCCGGCGAAGACAGCATGGCCCAGAACGCCGGCTCCAGCCCGACGCGCGTGAAGGCCTGCACCAGACGCGGGTCGAACCAACTGCCGCCGCGGGCCGCCACTTCCGCCAGTGCAGCGGCTGGGCCGCCGGTGACGTGAAACACGTCCACCACCTGCGCCAGCAGCGCAATTCGGGCGTACAGCGGAATTTGCTCGCCTTGGGTTCCCATCGGCTTGCCTTGGCCATTCCAGTGCTCGTCGAGTGCCGCGATGCCCGCCGCCACGGCTTCGGGAAAGCGCAGTTGGCGCGCAATATCGGCGCCGCGCGTGCACCGCGTCTGAATCAATTCGGTGGCGATCTGCGGCCCGTTGCGCATGATGTTCAGCGTGGCCTTCAGGCGCTGTGCCAGCCCGGCATTCAAGCCCGTGTGCGTGAAGACGAAGCGCAGCATTTGCGGCAGCCCTTCGCCCACGGTCTTGAAGTCCTGCTTGAATTGGCGGTCGTCGGTGAGGTAGAGCTCGCAGATGCGCGCCGCATTGCTGCTGCAGCCCAGGTCTTTCAGCAGCAGCGTGTAGTACAGCTCCCACAGCTCACGCTCGGCCAGGCCGATGGCGCGGCCCAGGTGCATGCCGATCCAGCACGTGCGCACGCAGTGCCCGGGCGGCTGGCCCTCGGTGATGTCGAGCGCGTGGCTCAGGGCACCGATCAGCTCGGCCAGCTTGAGCGTGTTCGGGCCGCATGCGGCCGCGTCGGGCGCTGTCAGGCGGAGTCGGTCCATCCGTGTCGTATCGGCCGAAACGGGTTGAACTTGAAGAGCGCGCCGCAGCTTCAACGGCCCTCGGGTTACTGAGACGCGCCTGGGCTGCCGACGCGGCTACGAAGGGCGCGCAGGTTCCTACTCCATCTTGATGGTGGCAATCACCGGGCGGAACTGATCCATCTGCTTGCGCAGCACCGCATCTTGCTCGGCCGCGCTCGAACCCACTGGCTCGGCCGCCAGGTCCATCAACTTCTTGGCCACCTCGGGGTGGCGGACGGCGGCGGCCACTTCGCGTTGCAAGCGCTCGATGATGTCGCGCGGCGTTTTGCCCGGCACGAACAGGCCGTTCCAGCCTTCGGCTTCGAGCCCCGGGAAGCCCATTTCACGCACGGTGGGCACGTCGGGCAGGGCGGCGATGCGCTTGGCGCCGAAGGTGGCCAACGCCTTGAGCGTGCCAGCCTTGATCTCGGCCAGCGAAGACGAAAGCTGGTCACCGCCGATCTGGATGCGCCCGGCCAACAGCTCTTGCTTCAGCGGCGCCGCGCCCTTGTACGGGATGTGCGTCATCGCCACCTTGGCGTCGCGGTTGAAGGCCTCGCCCAGCACGTTCATGGCCGAGCCGGGGCCGGTCGAGCCGTAGTTGTATTGCAGGCTCTTGTCGCGCTGCAGCAGCTCGGCCAACTCGCGCAGGTTCTTCACCGGCACGCTGGGGTGGGCCGTGAGCACAAAGGGCACGTTGACCGCCACCGACACGCCGGCGAAGTCGGTGTCGACGTTGAACGGCGAGCGGTTGGCCAGCGCCGCGGCTACCGTTGCCAGCGGGAACCTCACGTTGTGCATCAGCAGCGTGTAGCCGTCGGGCGCGGCCTTGGCCACCGCGTCGGCGCCGATCATGCCGGCCGCGCCGCCGCGGTTTTCAACCACCACGCTCTGGCCCATGGTTTCGCTCAGCCGCTGCGCCAGGATGCGCGCCACGACATCGGTGGTGCCGCCGGGCGGGAAGGGCACCACGATGCGCAGCGGCCGCGCCGGGTAGGCCTGCGCCTGTGCCAGCGCCGACTGCCAAGCGCTGGGCGCGATGCTGGCTGCGGGCAGTGCCAGGGTGGTCATGAGCAGCGTTCTTCTGTCCAGCGGCATGGCGTCCCTTTCTCTGTCTTCAGGCTGCTGCCGTTGTACCACCGCCCATCAGCCTTGCAGCCGCTTGCACACTGCATACTTGGCCGCACATCGGCGCCGCTGGGCGCCCAGAATCAACGCCTCACGCTCCTCATTCAAAGCATCATGGCTGAACGTTCCTTCGTTGAAGAAGTCAAGAAGCTGCGCCTGGGGGCGGGCGAGGTGTTCCATGGCGAAGGCATCCTGGCTGTGACCAAGGCCTTGCTCGAATCGGGCGTGGCCTACGTGGCCGGCTACCAGGGCGCGCCGATTTCGCACCTGATGGATGTGCTGGCCGACGCGCAAGACATCCTGGCCGACCATGGCATTCACTTCGAAAACAGTGCCAGCGAAGCCACCGCCGCGGCCACGCTGGCGGCCAGCGTGAACTACCCGCTGCGCGGCGCGGTCACGTTCAAGGGTGCGGTGGGGGTGAACGTGGCCAGTGATGCGCTGGCCAATTTGGCTTCAGGCGGTGTGACGGGTGGCGCGCTGGTCATCGTGGGTGAAGATTACGGCGAGGGCAGCTCCATCATGCAGGAGCGCAGCCACGCATTCGCGATGAAGTCGCAAATCTGGCTGCTCGATCCGCGGCCCAACCTGCCCAGCATCGTGCAGGCGGTGAAAGATGGTTTCGAGCTGAGCGAAGCCAGCCACACGCCGGTGATGTTGCAGTTGCGCATTCGCGCCTGCCATGTGCACGGCCAGTTCACGGCCAGCGCGAACGTGCGGCCCGGCTTCACGCTGCGCGAGGCCATGGACAACCCGCAGCGCGATGTGAACCGCATCGTGCTGCCGCCGGCCAGTTATCTGCACGAAAAAGAGAAGCTCCAGCAGCGCTGGCCGGCGGCGGTGAAGTTCATACAAGAGCGTCGCCTGAACGAGTTTTTTGATGGCGCGCACGGGGTTGTGGAGACCGGCCTGGGCATCATCGTGCAGGGTGGCAACTACAACACCTTGCTGCGTGT
>JAYUHT010000615.1:0-2994 GCA_043766725.1 Burkholderiales bacterium
CGATGCCGAGCCCGTGGCCGGCAACGACAGCGACGCGCACCGCGCGCAAAACAGGCGGGTGGAATTGACGCTGCTCGCGCGCGCGCCGGCCGTGGCGCGCAGCACTGCCGGCGCCGCCTCGGCGCCAAAGTGAAATCATGAAGCTGCTCGGCTTCGTCTTCAACCGCTGGCTGCTCGGCGCGGTGCTTTTGCTCGCCGTGCTGGGCGTGGTGTGGATCGTCGGCCCGCTGGTGGCCGTGGGCGACGTGCGCCCCCTTGATGGCGAACGCGCGCGTTGGCTCACCACCGCGGCCATCGTGCTTTGCGTGGCCGCCCTGGTGGCCTGGCGCGCCTGGCGCGCGCGGCGCGGCAATGCCCAGGTGGTGGCGCAACTGGTGGCCGCACCCGCGGGCCCTGCCGCCAATGCTGAAAGCGCCGACCTGGCCTTGGTGCGCGGGCGCTTCGAGGCCTCGCTGGCCCTGCTGCGCCAGGCCCGTTTTGGCGTGGCTGCGGGCGGGGCAGCCGGTGCGGCCGGGGCCTGGCGCAAGCTGAAAGATCGCTTCTCGGGCCGCTACCTCTACCAGTTGCCGTGGTACCTGATCATCGGCGCGCCGGGCTCGGGCAAGACCACGGCGCTGCGCAACGCCGGCTTGCAGTTTCCTTTGGCCAGCACGATGGGCGAGCAAGCGGTGCGCGGCGTCGGCGGCACGCGCGCCTGCGACTGGTGGTTCACCGACCGCGCCGTGCTCATCGACACCGCGGGCCGTTTCACCACGCAAGACAGCGACCCGGCGAATGACCAGGCCACCTGGGCCGGCTTCCTGGCGCTGCTGAAAAAGTCGCGCCCGCGCCAGCCGGTGAATGGCGTGCTGGTCACCGTGGCGGTGCCCGACTTGCTGGCCAAGAGCACAGCCGAACGCCAGCACCATGCCCACACCGTTCGCGCCCGCGTGCAGGAGCTGCATCAAGAGCTGGGCATCCGCCTGCCCATCTACCTGTTGGTGACCAAGTGCGACCTGATGGCCGGCTTCACCGAAACCTTTGAAGCGCTGGGCAAGGCCGCGCGCGCCGCGCCCTGGGGCTTCACGTTCGCCCCGCCTGCCGCGGGCGCGCCGCCCGCCATGCAGCAGGCCATGCAGCAAGAGATGCAGGCGCTGCAAGCCCGGCTCGACCAAGGCCTGATTGACCGCCTGCAAGCCGAGGCCGACCCGCCGCGCCGCGAGCGCATCTACGGCTTCCCGAATCAGTTCGCCAGCCTGCACGCGCCGGTGCAGGAATTCGTCGACCAGGTGTTTGCGCCGTCGCCGTTCGAAGCCGAGCCCATGCTGCGCGGGGTGTACTTCATCAGCGGCACGCAAGAAGGCACGCCGATCGACCGCGTGCTCGGCGCCGTGGCGCGGCGCTACCGCCTGGAGCAGGCCATGCTGCCCAGCCAGCGGGCCAGCGGGCGCAGCTATTTTCTGGAGCAAGTGCTCTCAAACGTTGTGCTGACCGAACAAGGCCTGGCCGGCACGCGCTTAGGCTGGGAGCGCCGCCGCCAGGCCGCCGCGCTGGGCGGCTACGCCGTGCTCGGCCTGCTGGCCTGCGCCGCCCTGGCGGCCTGGTGGGTGAGTTGGCATGGCAACACGCGCTACATCGAAGCCGTGGCCCAGCGGGTGAGCGTGGCCGGCAGCCAATTGCAGCAAACCCCCAACCAGGCCAACGCTGAATTGCGGCCGCTGTTGCCCGCGCTGCAGGCCACCCAGGGCTTGGCGCGGGCCAGCGCTGATGAGGATGCCGCGGTGCCCTGGAGCCTGGGCTTCGGCCTGTACCAGGGCCGCCGGCTCGACGCCGCGGCGCAGTTCAGCTACCAGCAAATGCTGCGCGATGCGATGCTGCCGCGCTTGGCGCTGCGCTTTGAAAACCAGATGCGCATGTCGGGCCAGGCCGATGCGCTGTACGAGGCGCTCAAGGCCTATCTGATGTTGTACGACCTGCCGCACTTTGATGCCGCGGCGCTGAAGGCGCAAGTTCAAGCCGATTGGCAGTTGAGCCGGGATCGCAGCCTGAGCAACGAGCAACGCGAGGCATTGAGCCTCCACCTCGATGCGTTGCTCGAACAAGGGCCTGCGGTGTCGCCCCTGCCCAAAGACCAGGCGCTGATCGATACCACCCGCAAGAGCCTGGCCGCCACCGAATTGCCGCAGCGTGTGTACAGCCGGCTGCGCCAGCGCGGCCTGGGCGAAGGCTTTGCCGAGTTCACCGTGGCGAAGGCCGGTGGCAGCAATGCGCCGTTGGTCTTCACTCGCGCCAGCGGCCAACCCTTGACGCGCGGCGTGCCGGGGCTGTTCACCTACAAGGGCTACCACGAAGGCTTGCAGAAGGTGGTGGGCGAGGCGACAAACCAACTGGCGCATGAGCAGCCCTGGGTGCTCGGCGTGGCCGACAGCCCGGCGCGTGGCGCCCAGGCCGTGTTCGTATCCGCCGACCTCACCGACCAGGTGCGCCGCCTGTACCTGATCGACTATCGCGACACCTGGAAGGCGTTCATCGCCGATGTGCGCATGCTGCCCGCGGCGGGCGTGACGCAGGCGCTTGAGCGGACGCGCTTCCTGGCCGCGCCCGACACGCCGTTGCTGCCGCTGCTCAAGGCGATGTCGCGCGAAACCACCTTGCTGGCCAGCAGCGGGCCGGCCGGGCCCTTGCAAGACAGTGCGCGTGGCGCCGTGGATGCGTTGACAGGCAAAGTGCTCGGCAAGCTTGGTGCCAAGCCAAGTTCAGGCGCGCCGGGCGAGCGCATCGAAAGCATTGTCGATAACGAGTTCACCGACTTGCGCCGCCAGGTCACGGCACCCGAAGGCGGCAAGGCGCCGCTTGAAACCGTGCTGGCGCGACTGGGCGAACTGCAGGTGCTGCTCACCGCCACCGGCACCGCGCTCAAGGGCGGCGCGGCTTCACCCACTTCGCCCTTGCCTGACCAGATATATGCCGATGCCGCGAATGCGCCCGAGCCCTTGCGAACGCTGCTGGTCAACC
>JAYUHT010000616.1:0-2991 GCA_043766725.1 Burkholderiales bacterium
GGCCCGGAGCCGAAGGCCAGCAGCGCCACGCCGGCAATCAGCGTGGTGATGTTCGAATCGAGAATCGTCGCAAACGCACGTTCATAGCCGGTATGGATGGCCATCTGCGGCGCCGCCCCGGCGCGCAGCTCTTCGCGCACGCGCTCGTTGATCAGCACGTTGGCATCAATTGCCATGCCCAGCGTCAGCGCAATGGCGGCAATGCCCGGCAGGCTCAAGGTGGCCTGCAACATCGACAGCATGGCCACCAGCAGCAGCAGGTTGAAACCCAAGGCTAACGTTGAGATCAAGCCGAACAGCATGTAGTACAGGCACATGAACGTGGCGATGGCGGCAAAGCCCCACATCACGCTGTTGAAGCCCTTGTCGATGTTGTCGCGCCCCAGGCTGGGGCCGATGGTGCGGCTTTCGATGATTTCCATCGGCGCGGCCAGCGAGCCGGCGCGCAGCAGCAAGGCCTGGTCGCTGGCCTCTTGTGTGGTCATGCGGCCCGAGATTTGCACCCGCCCGCCGCCAATTTCAGAGCGAATGACCGGCGCGGTGACGACCTCGCCCTTGCCCTTTTCGAACAGGATGATGGCCATGCGCTTGCCGATGTTTTCGCGCGTCACGTCCCTGAAGATGCGCGAGCCCTTGGCGTCGAGCGTGAGATTGACCACCGGCTCCTGGCTCTGGCCGTCGAAGCCCGGCTGCGCGTCGGTGAGGTTGTCGCCGGTGAGGATGACCTGGCGCTGCACGATGATCGGCGCGCCATTGCGTTCAACGAAACGCTCGCTGCCAAACGGCACCGGCCCGGCGCCGCGCTCGGCGTCGCGGCCCTCGGTGGTTTCATTGAGCAGGCGAATCTCTAACGTTGCGGTGCGGCCGATGATCTGCTCGGCCCGCGCCGAGTCTTGCACGCCGGGCAACTGCACCACCACGCGGTTCAGCCCCTGTTGCTGGATCACCGGTTCGGCCACGCCGAGTTCATTCACCCGGTTGTTCAGCGTGGTGATGTTTTGTTTGATGGCTTGTTCTTGCACCCGCGTGGCCACTTCGGGCTTCAAGCTGCCGGCCAACTTGAATTCGCTGCCCTCGGCGCTCTCGACCCAGGCCAGGTCGGGGATCTGGTCGTTCAGCACGGCCAGCGCCGCGGTCAGGGTCTCGCGGTCACGGAAGCGCAGGTTCACGTTGTTGCCGTCGCGGCTGATGCCGCCGTGGCGGATGTTCTTGTCGCGCAGCAGGGTGCGGATGTCGCCGCTCAGCGCCTCAGCGCGCTTGGTGAGTGCGGCCTTCATGTCCACCTGCATCAGGAAGTGCACGCCGCCGCGCAAGTCAAGCCCCAGGTACATCGGGAAGGCACGCAGCGCGGCGAGCCAGCCCGGTGTGCGTGGCAGCAGATTCAGCGCCACGATATAGCCCGGGTCGGTGGGGTCGGGGTTGAGGGCTTTGAACAGCGCGTCCTTGGCCTTGAGCTGCACGTCGGTGTCAGCCAGCCGGGCCTTGATGGAATGGCCTTCGAACTGCACGAAGTCGGGCGTGATGCCAGCCGCGGTGAGGGTTTGCTGCACCTTGGGCAGCATGGCCGAGTCGACCTTCAGCGTGGCCTTGGCGCTGGAGATTTGCACGGCCGGCGCTTCGCCGTAGAAATTGGGGGCGGTGTAGATCAAGCCGATGGCCAGGGCCACGGCCAGCATCAGGTACTTCCACCAGGAATAGCGGTTCATCAGGGGTTTCCTTCCACGCCGCGCGGCCCTGCCGGGCGTGGCCCGGCAGGGTCAACCGTGCAATGCACAGGCGGCGGGCGTTATTTGACGGTGCCCTTGGGCAGGACTTGAACCACGGCGGCGCGCTGCACTTGCAGCTCCACGCCGGTGGCCACTTCGAGGTGAATGTAGTTCTCGTTGAGCTTGGCCACTTTGCCGAGAATGCCCCCCGAAACCACCACTTCATCGCCCTTGGCCAAGGCTTCGATCAGCGCCTTGTGCTCCTTTTGCTTCTTCATCTGCGGGCGGATCATGATGAAGTACAGCACCACGAACATCAGCAGCAGCGGCAGCATGCTCATCAGGCTGGATTCAACGCCCCCTGCAGCGGCGGCCGGGGCGGTTTGGGCAAAGGCTTGGGAAATGAACACGGCTATCGTCCTTGAAAGCGGCTGGGCCAAGGTGGCCCAGCGCAACCGGTGGATTTTAGGGGGTGGCCGGCGTTTGCCCCTGAGGGCTAGCCCGCAGCGCGAGCAAAGGTGGCTTGGCTGGCCACACGGCCCGGTTAAAGCCGCTCGACGATCGTCACATTGGCCATGCCGCCGCCTTCGCACATGGTCTGCAAGCCATAGCGCTTGCCTTGCCCGCGCAGGGCGTGCACCAGGGTGGCCATCAGCTTGGTGCCCGAAGCGCCCAGCGGGTGGCCCAGCGCAATGGCGCCGCCGTTCACGTTCAGGCGCGCCGCATCAGCCCCCAGCGTCTGCACCCAGGCCAGCGGCACCGGGGCAAAGGCTTCGTTCACCTCGTACAGGTCGATGTCGTCGAGCTTCATGCCAGCTTTCTGCAGCGCCCGCTCGGTGGCCGGAATGGGCGCTTCGAGCATGATCACCGGGTCGTGCCCCATCACGCTCATGTGGTGGATGCGCGCCAGCGGCGCCACGCCCAGCGCCTTCAGGCCGCGTTCGTTCACCACCATCACGCCCGAGGCGCCGTCGCAAATCTGGCTGGCGCTGGCCGCGGTGATCACGCCGCCTTCTTGCAGCAGCTTCACCGAAGCAATGCCTTCCAGCGTGGCTTTGGCGCGCACGCCTTCATCGGCCACATGCAGCTCAGTAGGCGATGCACCCACCGCGGCACCGGCCGTGGTGGCCGCCTCGGCCACCTTCACCGCCACCGGCACGATCTCCGCCTTGAAGCGCCCGCCGGCAATGGCCGCGGCGCCGCGCTGGTGGCTTTGCAGCGCATAAGCGTCGAGCTGGTCTTTGCTGAGCCCGTACTTCTTGGCCAGCATCTCGGCGCCCAGGAA
>JAYUHT010000617.1:0-7929 GCA_043766725.1 Burkholderiales bacterium
GGCGCCGAAGGGGCGCGCGCGCGGCTGTATCACTCCACCGCCCTGATGCTGCCCGACGCCACCGTGCTGGTGGGCGGCGGCGGCGCGCCCGCGCCGGCAGGCGTGGGCCCGGCGGGCGAGCAGAACATGCAGACCTATTACCCGCCCTACCTGTTCACGCCGGGCGGCGCGCTGGCGGTGCGCCCGGTCATCAGCGCGGCGCCGGACTGGTTAACGATTGGCAAGACTTTCAACGTGCAGGCTTCCGGCAGCGGCGGCATTTCGCGCGTGACGCTGGTCAAGACCGGCTCGGTCACCCATGGCTGGAACTTCGACCAGCGCTTCCTCGACCTCAGCTTTACCCGCACCGCCACGGTAGGCGGCGACGCCCTGGCGGTGAACCCGCCGTCGCGCGCAGGCGAAGTCACGCCGGGCTACTACATGCTGTTCGTGTTCAATGACGCGGGCGTGCCGTCGCTGGCGCGCATCGTGCGTATCGGCGTGGCTGACCCGTTGGCCACGCCGGGCGCGCCCACGCTGGCCAGCCCCGGGCCGCAGGCCGGCGCGCTGGGCGTGGCACAGAGCCTGCAACTGGCGGCGAACGCGGTCAACGGCGCCAGCCTGGTCTACAGCGGCACCGGCTTGCCCACGGGCCTGCGGCTGGACGCCCAGTCTGGCCTGATCAGCGGCACGCCCAGTGCGCCGGGCAGCTACGACGTGGTGGTCTCGGCCAGTGACCGCGTGAGCAGCAGCAGCGCGAGTTTCGTCTGGGCGGTGAACGCGGCCACGGCACTGGGCCTGACGCTGGCCCCCAACCCCGGCGCCAGCCTGGCGGGCAGCGCGGCGTCATTTGCCGCTGCGGCCAATGGCTTGGGCGTGGAATATTCGTGGGCCTTTGGCGACGGCAGCGCGGCCACGCCATGGTCGAGCTTGTCTTACGTCACCAAGGTCTATGCCCAGCCCGGCACGTACGCGGTGACGCTGAATGTGCGCGACCAGTCCGGCGCAGCGCTCAGCCGCAGCTTCATCCAGACGGTCTACCTGGGGCACAACACCAAGCTGCCGGCGGTGTCCAGCAACGTCTTGTTCGAAGTTCCGTATTTCGGCCGGCCGCGGCTGTGGGTGGTGAACGCCGACAACGATTCCATCACCGGCTTCGACACCGTCACCCACGCCCGCCTGGCCGAGGTAGGTGTGGGCGCGGGGCCGCGCGCCATCGCCGCGGCGGGCAACGACCTGCTGTGGGTGACGAACAAGCACGACGCCAGCCTGAGCATCGTTGACCCCGCTGCCCTGAGCGTGGTGCGCAGCGTCGCGCTGCCGCGCGCCTCGCA
Organism: Burkholderiales bacterium; assembly: GCA_043766725.1. GTDB lineage: Bacteria > Pseudomonadota > Gammaproteobacteria > Burkholderiales > Burkholderiaceae_C > Rubrivivax. The sequence goes on from JAYUHT010000617.1 coordinate 1,314, forward strand.
GCCTTTCGGCCTGGCCATCTCGCCCACCGCGCCGCAGGCCTTCGTGGTGCTGGAAGCCAGCGGTGAGCTGCTGCGCTTCGACACGGCCAGCTTCGCCCAGACCGGGCGCCTGGCCCTGGGTCCTAACGTTCGACATGTGTCGGTGGCGGGCGACGGCAAAACGGTGTTCGTGTCGCGCTTCATCACGCCGCCCTTGCCGGGCGAAGGCACGGCCGCGTTTGCCATGCCGGCTGACCGCGGCGGTGAGGTGCTGGAGGTGGACGCCGCAGCCATGACCCTCACCCGCACCATCGTGCTGGCGCCTTCCAGCCGCCCTGATGCCGAAAACCAGGGCAGCGGCGCCCCCAACTACCTGGGCCCGGTGAGCATCTCGCCCGACGGCACGCAGGCATATGTGCCGAGCAAGCAAGACAACATCGGCCGCGGCCTGCAACGCAATAGCGCGGCGCTGAACTTCCAGAACACGGTGCGTGCCGTCAGCTCGCGCATCGTGCTGCGCGGTGCCGGCGCGGGCAGCGAAGACCTGGGGCGGCGCATCGACCACGACAACGCCGGCCTGGCCAGCGCGGCGGCCTACGACCACCGTGGCGTGCTGCTCTTCGTGGCGTTGGAGACCAGCCGCGAGGTGGCCGTGCTTGATGCGCATTCAGGCGCGCAACTGATGCGCTTTGACGTCGGCCGTGCGCCGCAGGGCCTGGCCTTGTCGGCCGACGGCTACACGCTGTACGTCAACAACTTCATGGACCGCACGGTCGGCGTGTTCGACCTGCGAGCGTTGCTTACCGAAGGCCTGGCGCTGGTCAAGCCGCTGGCCACGCTGCAGGCGGTGGCCACCGAGCGCCTGACGCCGCAGGTGTTGCAGGGCAAGCAACTCTTCTATGACGCGCGCGACCCGCGCCTGGCGCGCGACCGCTACCTCAGTTGCGCCAGTTGCCACCAAGACGGCGGCCACGACGGACGGGTGTGGGACATGACGCAAGCCGGCGAAGGCCTGCGCAACACCATCAGCCTGCGCGGCCGCGCCGGGGCCCACGGCCGGCTGCACTGGAGCGGCAACTTCGACGAGGTGCAAGATTTCGAAGGCCAGATTCGCAGCCTGGCCGGTGGCACCGGCTTGCTCGGCGACGCGCAGTTCAACGCCGGCACGCGCAGCCTGCCGCTGGGTGAGCCCAAGGCCGGCCTGAGCGCGGAACTGGGCGCCCTGGCAGCGTATGTGGGGTCGCTCAGCACCTTCGCCGCCAGCCCCTTGCGCCAGGCCGATGGCCGGCTTAGCACCGAGGCGGTGGCCGGGCAGGCCGTGTTCGCCGCCCGGTGCGCCAGTTGCCATGCCGGCAGCGCGTTCAGCGACAGCGCTGATGCGGTGTTGCACGACGTGGGCACGCACAACGCGGCCAGCGGCCAGCGCTTGGGCAAGCTCTTGTCGGGCATCGACACGCCGAGCCTGCGCGACGCCTGGGCCACCGCGCCTTATCTGCACAACGGCAGCGCGGCCACGCTGGCGCAGGCGATCACCGCGCACCGGGGCCTGAGCCTGAACGCCGCCGACCTGGCCAACGTGGTGGCCTACACGCAGCAAATCGGGGGCGACGAAGCCAGTGCGCCGGCCAGCGGCGCGAACCTGGTGCTGCGCGCCAAGGCCACGCTGCTGGACAAGATCGGTGCGCTGTATGAGGTGCGCGTCAACGGCAACGTGGTTGGCGCCGGGCAGCTCGACGCACAGAACTGGGTGGACTTGTTCTTCGACGTGGCCACGCTGCTGGCCAACGCCGTGGTGGATGTGGTGTTCAAGAACGACGCCGCCAGCGCCAGCGAGGACCGCAACCTGGCCGTGCAGTCGATCACGCTCAACGGCGCTGCCACGATCGCCGCGGCTGGCCCCGGCGTGGTGATCGACCCGGGCGCCGGTGCTCAAGCATTTGATGGCGTGGGCGCGATGCCCGCCGCCAAGACGGGCGGCTGGCTGCCTTGGGACGGGGCGCTGCGCCTGACGGTGCCCGACCTGGGCAGCGGCGGCCAGGTGACCGTGCGTGGCGCGGCCAGCCTGGCCGGCGGCGTGGGCGCGCAGATCGAACTGCGCGTCAACGGCGTGCTGGTGGGCAGCCGCATGGTGTCGTCCATTGCCGTGGTGGACATGGTGTTCGCCACCCCGCCGGTGGCAGCGGGCGACCGCATCGATGTCATCTTCACCAACGACCTCATGCTCAACGGTGAAGACCGCAACCTGTTCGTCGAGTCGGTGACGGTGCGCGGTGTGCTCGTGCCGGCCACCGCCGCCGGCGTGGTCATCGACCCCGGCGCCGGCGTGCAGGCCTTTGACGGTGTGGGCGTGATCGCCGCGGCCACCTATGGCGGCTGGGTGCCGTGGAACGGCGCGCTGCGGCTGGTGGCACGCTAGCTGGCGTGCAAACGGGCTATGCGCTCACGGCTTCGCCTTCCACCAGCACGGCCGTGACCTGCAAGTCGCGGTCGAGCAGCACGACATCGGCGCTGGCACCCACGGCCAGGCGGCCACGGTCGGCCCAGCCCATGTAGTCGGCGGCATGGCTGGCCGTGCGCGCCGAGGCTTCCTGCACGCTCAGGCCCAGGCTGACCAGGTTGCGCAGCGCCTGGTCCATGGTCAGCACGCTGCCGGCCAGCGTGCCGTCGGCCAGGCGCATGCCGCCCAGGCACTTGTGCACCACCTGGCGGCCCAGCCGGTAAGGGCCATCGGGCATGCCGGCGCCGGCGGTGGAGTCGGTGACGCAATACAGCTTGGGTATGGCGCGCAGGGCCACGCGCAGCGCGCCGGCATGCACATGCAGCAGGTCTGGAATGATTTCGGCATGCGTGGCATGAGCCAGCGCTGCGCCCACTAGGCCGGGCGCGCGCTGGTGCAGCGGGCTCATGGCGTTGAACAAATGGGTGAAGCCGGCCGCACCCGCCGCCAGCGCGGCCACGCCGATGTCGTAGCTGGCCTCGGAGTGGCCGATCTGAACCGTTAGCCCGGCAGCGCGCAGGCTGCTGATCAACGCCAGGTGCCCCGGCACTTCGGGCGCCAGGGTGAGCAGGCGCAGCGGCGCCAGGGCGTGCAGCGCCATGATCTCGTCCAGTGTGGCGCTGCGCGTGAAATCAGGTTGCGCGCCGAGTTTGGCGGCACTGAGGTAAGGGCCTTCGAGGTGGATACCGTGGATGCGCGCCGCACCCGCCGCGCGCTGTGTGCAGGCTGGGCGCAGGCTGCGCAGCGTGGTGTGCAGCTCGTCGAGCGGCGCCGTCATGGTGGTGGCCAGCAGCGAGGTCGTGCCGTGGCGGGCATGGGCTTGCGCAATGGCCACGGCGGCGTCGCCGCCTTCCATCACGTCGCGCCCGGCGCCGCCGTGGACGTGCAAGTCCACAAAACCCGGCAGCAGGATCGGCGCACCAGCGCTGAGCGCTTCGGCTTCGGTGGCGGGGCGGCCTTCGATGCGCACGATGCGCCCGCCGTGATGCCACAGCCGCCCCGAGCGCCAGCCTTGCGGCGTGAGCAGCAGGCCGGCCAGTTCTGCCGGCAATCAGGCCACCGGGTGGGCCAGGTCGCGCAGGTGCGTGCGGCCGGCGCGGCGCTCGATCTCGTCGAACAGCGGCCGCGCCAGGCCCAGCGCGAACAGCGCTTCGGCGGCCACGAACATGGGCCCGGTCAACAGGCCGGTGATGTCGTCGGCAAAGGCCGGCTTGCGGCCTTCGTAGTAATGGCCCACGAACTGGATGATCCAGCCCACGACAAACAGGCCCACGCCCCAACCCAGCCAGTGCGCCGTGCTGCCGCCGGCCAGCGGGTGCGCCAGCGCAATGAGCACGCCATTGAGCAGGCTCACCGCCAGGCCCAGCAGCAAGTGGCCGCGTGTGAGGTACCACAGCGTGGTCAGCGCCCAGGTGGCGCCGGCCAGCGTGACCGCGCCGCTCAATGGCACGCGGGCCAGCAGCACACCGACGCCCAACACGATCATCGGCACGCCCAGCATGTGGGTGGTGATGTTGCGGCGGTCGCGGTGATAGTGCGCGTACTGCACCATCAACTCATTGGCGGGGCGGAACAGGCTGGCCATGGCGGGTGGGCTGTGGGCTGCGGTGCGCCAGTTCAGCACAGGTGCGGCGGGTTTGTCAAAGCACGCGTCGGCTCAACGCGAGATGTCGAGCAGTTCCACCTCGAAGTGCAGGGTGGCATTCGGCGGAATCACCGCGCCCGCGCCGCGTTCGCCGTAGGCAATGCCGGGCGGGCAGGTGAGCTTGGCCTTGCCGCCGACTTGCATGCGCTGCACGCCTTCGATCCAGCACTTGATGACGCGGTTGAGCGGGAACTGTGCCGGCTGGCCGCGCGCGTATGAGCTGTCAAATTCCTTGCCGTCGGGCAGGGTGCCGCGGTAGTGCACCTTCACGGTTTCTTCGGTCTTGGGGTGGGCGCCTTTGCCTTCACGCAGGCTGCGGTAAACCAGGCCGCTGGCGGTGACCACGGCGCCGGCCTCGCGCGCGGCGGCGCTGGCCGCATCGGTGGCGGGTTGGGCCAAGCTGGGGATGGTGACGAGCAAGTTGCCGCACACGGCAAGGGCGATCAAGGCGAGGGTTTTCATAGTGGGCAATTGCGTGACAGGAGCGGGCACGATGATGCCCGAAATGACAGCCTCCTAAAATCGAGCCATGAGCATCAAAAGTGACAAGTGGATCCGCCGCATGGCCAGCAGCGCGGGCATGATTGAACCCTTCGAGCCCGGCCAGGTGCGCAACGCGGCCGATGGCCAGAAGATCGTTAGCTACGGCACCAGCAGTTATGGCTACGACGTGCGCTGTGCGCGCGAGTTCAAGGTCTTCACCAATGTGTACAGCACGGTGGTCGACCCCAAGGCGTTCGACGAGCGCAGCTTCGTCGACATCGAAGCTGATGTCTGCGTCATCCCGCCGAACAGTTTTGCCCTGGCGCGCACGGTCGAGTACTTTCGCATCCCGCGCAACGTGCTCACCATATGCGTCGGCAAGAGCACCTACGCACGCTGCGGCATCATCGTCAATGTGACGCCGTTCGAGCCCGAATGGGAGGGCTTTGTGACGCTGGAGTTCAGCAACACCACGCCGCTGCCGGCCAAGATCTATGCCGGCGAAGGCTGTGCGCAAGTGCTGTTCTTTGAGAGCGACGAGGTCTGCGAGACCAGCTACCTCGACCGCGGCGGCAAGTACCAAGGCCAGCGCGGCGTGACGCTGCCCAAGGCCTGATTGCCCTCAGGCAGTGGCCTGTCTGGCGTTGTGCACGCCAAGCTTGGCGTAGACATGTGCCAGGTGTTTCTTCACCGTGTTCAGGCTGATGTTCAGGTCATTGGCGATTTGCTTGTTGCTGTCACCATGCCGCAAGTGCACCAGAACCTGCGCTTCACGCGCCGTCAACCCGGGCGCGGCATGTTCTTCACGCCCGGCCGTGTCTGAATGAGGCTGGGCGCCCAACGCGGCAACGTAGAGTGCTTGCAGCACCCGGCGCGGGAACCAGAACTCACCCGCTCGCACGGCATCCAGCGCGCGCTCAAGCTGCTCGCGGGAACTGGACCAGGCCAACGCCCCTTGGAACCGAAGCTCGATTGCCACTTCGTAATTCTCAGCGGTGGGTGCGTGCCAGGCCAGCAACCAGGGCAACTGCGGCCGGTGTTGGCGGTATCGGCGCAGGGCTGCAAGGCTTTGGCTGCAGATCAGTTCGGCGTCCACGATCAAGGCGTGGGCCGCCACCTGGCTGTGCGCCAGCTCGTCCATCGCGAAGTGCATGCCATTGGCGTCGGGCAGCGTGAACGTGGCAAGCCGGTACCGCGGTGATTCCGGCTCCGCGGCAGGCCAGGTGCGCAAACCAAAACACTCCTCGGCGCGCGGCTCGCACTTGATGAGCGCGACTTGCCAGGTGTGGCAGCCCTCAGCGCCGACGCTTGCGCAGTGCTGTGCGGGCCACGCTTGCTGCCAGCTTTGGCTGGGAAAAACGGGCTGGAACTCCATGATTGACTTCCCCAGTGCCATCAATTCCGGCCATATGCCCCCATTTGGGGGCCGGGTTTTCGAGCACTTGTCACGAAATGTATGACTACCCGAAGACGCCCACATCCCTAAAACAGCGCACTCAAGTGGAACGGGCGGCCACAAACATCAAGCGCCAGGCGCTGCAACGGTACCCATTTGGTTACGTGTCCTGCCCGGCACCTGACTAAGCTGCGCGGCGTTTTGGCGGCGATCGGCGTGGCCAGGCAGTGAAGTTGGAGACGTGGACATGCGCTCGATGCCAGGCAGCTTGAGGCGAAGTGGGGTTGGTTCGTGGGGTGCGCGCTGCGCGCTGGCGGCAACCGGATGGCAGGCATTGCAGCGGCATTGTTTGGGGCCGCTCATGCTCATGGTGGCCGGGCTCGCCACCGCCGCCCAACCAGCGCCGGCCGTGGCCGAGGGCCGGCTGGAGGTCTTGGTTGAAGACCACGCCACAGCCAGCCGCACGCGCCACTTCGTGAAAACCCAAACGGGCCGCATCGAACTGCGGTTCAAAGGCAAGGCGCCAGATCTGCACAGTGGCGCGACATTGCGCGTGAAGGGTATCCAGACCGGACAGGTCATGGCGCTGGACGGCGCCGACAGCGGCAGCCTGGCC
>JAYUHT010000618.1:0-2985 GCA_043766725.1 Burkholderiales bacterium
GCGTCGTACAGGCCGGTGCGCCCGCCCTTGGCTTGTTCGGTGCAATGAGCGGTGAGCACATCGCCCAGCTTGCCGGGCAGCATCAGTTCGATGGCGAAGCTCGATGCCACCGTCAACTCGTCATACGAATTGCAGGCGTAGGCAAAGGCGGAATCGGCCAGCGTGGCGATCAGGCCGCCATGGCAGATGGCATGGCCGTTGAGCATGTCAGCACGCACCGGCATGCTCAACGTGGCCGTGCCCGGCGCCACCGCCAGCACCTGCATGCCCATCGCCTGGCAGGCAGCATCGTTGGCCCACATGCCGTGGCGCACATGGTCTGCCGTATCTTGGGCAGAGCGGGATGTGCCAGTAACGTTTGATGTCATTCGATTTTGCTCAACGGTCTTTGAACGCTGCCGCGCGCTTGGCGCCGAATGCGGCCACGCCTTCGGCATAGTCGTGCGCGCCGCCCAGGGCGGTTTGCGCGCGCGTCTCGGCATCCAGCGCCTGTTCCAGCGGCAGGTCCTGCGCGCCGTCGAGCAGCGCGCGGGTTTGCGCCAGGGCACTCGTGGGCATGGCAGCCAATCGCGTGGCCAGGGCAGCCACCTCGACGGTAAAGGCATCGTCTTCCACACAGCGCCAGATCAAGCCGATGCGTTCTGCATCGGCCGCACTCAGCTTGTCGCCAAGCATCGCCAAACCCAGCGCACGCGCCCGGCCCACCAGGCGCGGCAAGGCCCAGCTGCCACCGGCATCGGGCACCAGGCCGATCTTGGCAAAGGCCTGGATGAAGCTGGCCGAAGCCTTGGCCAGCACGACATCGCAAGCCAGGGCGATGTTCGCGCCCGCGCCGGCGGCCACGCCGTTAACCGCGGCGAGCACAGGAACCGGCATGGCTTTAAGTTGCAGGATTAGTGGCTTGTAAAACCGCACCAGCACATCGTTCAAACCCTGCGCCGGGTTGCCGGGGTGGGCGCTGAGCAACGGGTCGCTCAGGTCTTGCCCGGCGCAGAAACCGCGGCCGGCGCCGGTGAGCACCACGCAGCGCACGCCGACGTCAGCGGCGGCCTCGCTCAAGGCAGCGCGCAGTGCCCCGTGCAGCTCGCCGTTAAAGCTGTTGAGCGCAGCCGGGCGGTTCAGGCTCAGCGTGCGCACGGCGCTGTCTTGGCGCACCAGGACGAGGGCTTCAGACATGGGCGGGGCTCCTGCGCGGCCGGGCCGGGTGGCGCGCGATGCGTGATTGATCAATCGGCGGGGCTCGGAACACTTTCGACCGAGCGGTCGGGAGATCATACCTTGCCGGCGGAGATGCGCCGACTCCGCTCGCGTCAGCCAGGCGAGGCATGGGTGGCGGGCGCCGGCATAGACTGCCGTGCCCCTGCCGCCGCGCGGCGCCTCGCACAGGACCTTGTAATGGCTCACTCAACGCTCTTCCGGCCATCCCCCCGCCAGGCGGTGGTGCGCGCCAGCGCAGCCGCTTGGCTGGCTGCGGCCGCATGGGGCTTGGCGGGTTGCGCCGGCGGCCCGGCGCCTGCCATGACAGTGCCGCCCGCACTGAGCGCAGAACGCATCGCGCAGATCCTGGCCAGCCCCGACCGCAGCGCGGCCGACCGCACGAACGACCTGCGTCGCAAGCCGCAGGAATTGCTCGGCTTCATCGCCCCACGCCCCGGCATGGTGGTGCTCGACCTGAGCGCGGGCGGCGGCTACACCACCGAGCTGCTGGCCCGGTCGGTGGGCCCGATGGGCAGGGTCTATGGCCAAAGCGCGCCGCGCGTGCCGCGCCCGGCACCGGCGCAGCCGGAAGGCGTGACCTCGCCCATCGCCACGCCGGCGGCCACAGCGCCACCTGCCGGGCCGCCGCGCCCGTCACCCGTGGCGCTGGCCGCGCGGGCGCAGAACCCGGCCGCGGGCAACATCGTGGCCGTGGTGCAGCCGTTTGAAAGCCCGGTGCCGGCCGAGTTGACACGCAATGCGCTCGACCTGGTGACGCTGATGTTCAACTACCACGACCTGGGCCACATGGGCGTGGACCGCGACGCCATGAACCGCGCCGTCTTCGCCGCGCTCAAACCCGGCGGGCAGTACGTGATTGCCGACCATTCCGGCCGCCCGGGCACCGGCATTGCCGAAGCCGGCACGCTGCACCGCATTGAAGAAGCCTTTTTGCGCGCCGAGGTCGAGCGGGTCGGCTTCAAGCTAACGAATTCAGGTGACTTTTTGCGCAACCCCGGCGACCCGCGCGACCGCAACACGCCCGAGCCGCCACAGCCGAAGGACGAATTCGTGCTCAAGTTCGTCAAGCCTTGATGCCGATTGGCCACGCTCCATCAACCCCGCCGCACCGCCCGAAAGGCCCTTCAGCATGTCGCCACAACACCGCTTCCTCCTGCTCGCTGCTGCCCTGGCGGCTGCCGGCGCCGCGCCCGCCGCCCTGGCGCAGGGCTATCCGAGCAAGCCCATCACCTTGATCTGCCCCTGGCCGGCCGGTGGCAGCACCGACCGCCACCTGCGCGGCCTGGCCGAGGCCGCGGCCAAGCACCTGGGCCAGCCCATCATCGTGGAGAACCGGCCCGGCGGCGGCGGCACCAGCGCGCCGGCGCAGATGGCGCTGAACGCCAAGCCCGACGGCTACACCGTGGCCCAGTTCCCGATGGGCATGCTGCGCATTCCGCACATGCAAAAGTCGAACTGGAACCCGCTCAACGACTTCACCTACATCCTGGGCGTCACCGGCTACACCTTCGGCATCACCGTGCGCGCTGACGCGCCGTACAAGACCTTCGACGACATGGTGGAAGCGGCGCGCAAGGCGCCGGGCAAGGTCGATGTCGGCAACACCGGCATCGGCACCACACCGCACCTGAATGTGGAGGAAGTGGCCTACCACGCCAAAGTGCAGTTCAACCACATCCCATTCAAGGGCAACGCTGACCTGACCCAGGCGCTGCTGGGCGGGCATGTCTCGGCGCAGAGCGACGCCACCGGCTGGGACAAGTTTGT
>JAYUHT010000619.1:0-7883 GCA_043766725.1 Burkholderiales bacterium
ATCGTCTTCGCGGCGGCCAGTGCACTGGGCGCCACGCCGGCGCAGCAGGCCTCGTGGCTGTTGGCGCTGGGGCTGGGCATGGGGGTGACGAGCATCGGCCTGTCCTGGCGCTGTCGCATGCCGGTGCTCACGGCCTGGTCAACGCCCGGCGCGGCGTTGATCGCCAGCACCCAGGGCCTGAGTCTGGCCGAGGCCACCGGGGCGTTCATCGCTTGCGGCGCCCTCATCACCCTGGCCGGCGTCACCCGCGCCTTCGAGCGCGTGATGGACCGCATTCCCCACGCCCTGGCGGCGGCGCTGTTGGCCGGCGTGCTGGCGCGCTTCGGCCTGGACGCGGTGTTGGCCGCCCGCAGCGCGCCCTGGCTGGTGCTGGCCATGGCCACGGCCTACCTGCTGGGCCGGCGCGCCTGGCCGCGCTATGCCGTGGTCGGCGTGCTGGCGGTGGGCGTGTTGCTGGTGTGGGCCCAGGGCAGTTTGCAACCGCGCGAACTGCATTGGGCTGCCGGCTGGCCGGTGTGGGTGGCACCGCAGTTCACGCTGGCCGCAATCGTCGGCCTGGGGTTGCCGCTGTTCATCGTCACCATGGCGTCGCAGAACCTGCCGGGCGTGGCAGCGCAGCGCGCCTCGGGCTATGCCATTCCGGTCTCGCCCGCCATCACCGCCACCGGCCTGGCCACCCTGGCGCTGGCGCCGCTGGGCGGCTTTGCGCTGAACCTGGCGGCGATCACCGCGGCCATCTGCATGGGTCGCGAAGCCCACGCCGACCCGGCCCGGCGCTACCCCGCGGCCATCGCCGCCGGGCTCATCTACATCGTGATGGGCCTGGCCGGCGGCGCGGTGGCCGGCCTGTTCAATGCCTTCCCGCGCGAAATGGTGGCTGCATTGGCCGGGCTGGCCTTGTTGGGCACGATCGGCGGCGCGCTGGGTGCGGCGCTGGCCGTGGAGCGCCACCGCGACGCCGCGGCGCTGACCTTTCTGGTCACGCTGTCGGGCGTGTCATGGTGGGGCGTGGGCGCGGCCTTCTGGGGCGTGCTGGCCGGCGCCGCGGCGATGTTGGTGCAACACTACCGGCGCCCCGATGCTGCCAAGACGAAGACATGAAACTGCTGTTCGTTGCCGACCCGCTGGAAAGCTTCAAGACCTACAAGGACACCACCTTCGCGATGATGCGCGAGGCCGCCGCGCGCGGCGCCCAGCTCCACGCTTGCGGGCCCGAGCACTTGAGCTGGCGCAGTGGCGGACGGGTGCAGGCGCAGGTGCGGGCGATCAGCCTGACTGGCCGACCTGACGATTGGTTTGTGCAGCGTACGCAGGCGGTGCATGCCCTGGCCGAATTCGACGCCGTGCTGATGCGCAAGGACCCGCCGTTCGACTCGGAATACTTCTATGCGACGCATTTGCTCGAATGCGCCGAGCGCGAAGGCGCGCGCGTGTTCAACCGCCCGCGCGCGCTGCGCGACCACCCCGAAAAACTGGCGATCCTGGAGTTCGCGTCGCTCATCGCGCCCACGCTGGTGACGCGCGCTGGCGACGACATCCGTGCCTTCCATGCCGAGCATGGCGATGTGATCCTGAAGCCGCTCGACGGCATGGGCGGCATGGGCATCTTCCGCGTGCGCGCCGATGGCCTGAACCTGGGCTCGATCATCGAAACCCTCAACCTGGGCGGCGCGCAGTCGGTGATGGTGCAGAAGTTCCTGCCGCAAATTGCCGAAGGCGACAAGCGCGTGCTCATCATCGACGGCGTGCCCGTGCCGCACTGCCTGGCGCGCATTCCGCAGGGCAGCGAGGTGCGCGGCAACCTGGCCGCGGGCGGCAAGGGCGTGGCGCGCGAACTCAGCGCGCGCGATCGCGAACTGGCGCTGGCGGTGGGGCCCACCCTGGCCCAGCGCGGGCTGCTGCTGGTGGGGCTGGACGTGATCGGCGACAGCATCACCGAAATCAACGTCACCAGCCCGACGTGCTTCCAGGAAATCACCCAACAAACCGGGTTCGACGTGGCAAAGATGTTCATCGACGCGCTCTTTGCACATCTCAAACGTTAACCATGCCTCTATTGAATCTGCTCGACGCCCACCTCGCCTATGGCCACCATGCCCTGCTCGACGGCGCGGCCTTCACGCTCGATGCCGGCGAGCGCGTGGCACTGATCGGGCGCAACGGCACGGGCAAGTCGTCGCTGTTGCGCGTGCTGGCCGGCATCGAGCCGCCCGACGACGGCAGCCTGCAACTCAGCCAGGGCCTGCGCCGGTTCTACGTGCCGCAAGAGCCGCTGTTCGACGAAGCCGCCACCGTGTTCGACGTGGTCAGCGTCGGCGTGGCCGAGGCACGCGCGCTGCGTGAACGCTTCGAGGCGCATGCCCCCGGTGAAGACTTCGACGCGCTGCATTCGCGCATCGACCTGCTCGAAGGCTGGAACTGGGAACAGCGCGTGGATGAAGTCCTGCAGCGCCTGCACCTGGAGCCGAACGCTGTGGTGGGCAGCCTTTCCGGCGGCACGCGCAAACGGGTGGCGCTGGGCCAGGCGCTGGCCGCGGCGCCCGAGGTGCTGTTGCTCGACGAGCCCACCAACCACCTCGACCTGGGCGCCATCGAATGGCTGCAAGGCCTGCTCTGTGAGTGGCGCGGCGGCTTGCTCGTGGTGTCGCACGACCGCGCCTTCATCGACGCCGTGGCCACCCGCATCCTCGAGCTCGATCGCGGCCAACTGCGCTCCTACCCCGGCAACTTCAGTGCCTTCGAGGCCGCCCAGGTGCGTGAGTTGGAGGCTGAAGGGCTGGCCAGCGCGCGCGCCGACAAGCTGCTGGCGCAGGAAGAAATCTGGGTGCGCAAGGGCGTGGAGGCGCGGCGCACGCGCAGCGTGGCACGCATTGCGCGCCTGGAAAAACTGCGCGGCGCCCGTGCCGCCCGGCGCGAACGGGCCGGTGCCGTACGCCTGGCGGTGGACGCCGGTGAACGCAGCGGCAAGCTGGTGGCCGAACTCGACGACGTAAGCCTGCGCTTTGGTGAGCAAGTGGTGGTGCAGCGCTTCAGCACCAGCGTGATGCGCGGCGACAAGATCGGCTTCATCGGCCCCAACGGTGCGGGCAAGACGACGCTGCTCAAGCTGATCCTCGGTGAATTGACGCCCACTTCGGGCACGGTGCGCCAGGGCACGCGCTTGCAGGTGGCCTACTTCGACCAGCTGCGCTCGGCGCTTGACTTGAATCAAACGTTGGCCGACACCATCAGCCCCGGCAGCGAGTGGGTGGAGGTGAACGGCCAGCGCAAGCATGTGATGAGCTACCTGGGTGACTTTCTGTTCGCCCCCGAGCGCGCCAATTCCCCTGTGGCCACGCTTTCAGGTGGCGAGCGCAACCGCCTGTTGCTGGCCCGGCTGTTCGCGCTGCCCGCCAATGTGCTGGTGCTCGACGAGCCGACCAACGACCTGGACATCGACACGCTCGAATTGCTGGAAGAGTTGCTCCAGGCCTATGCCGGCACGGTGCTGCTGGTCAGCCACGACCGGCGCTTTCTGGACAACGTGGTCACCAGTGTGATCGCCTGGGAAGGCGAAGATCAACCCGGCCAGTGGCGCGAGTACATCGGCGGCCATGAAGACTGGAAGCGGCAGCGCGCGCGCGCACTGGCCCAAGCGGCCCAGGCGGCCAAACCGGTGCCCGCGCCGGCGCCGCCAAGGGCGGCCGGCAAGGCGCCCGCTGCACCGGCGCGCAAGCTCAGCTACAAGGAGCAGCAGGAGTTGCGCACCCTGCCCCAGCGCATCCAGGCGCTGGAGGCGGAGCAGAAGTCGATCGATGAACACCTGGCCGACGGCACGCTGTATGCCCGCGAGCCGCTGCGCGCCAGCGAGTTGCATGCGCGCCACGCGGCGATCGACGATGAATTGCTATTGGCCTTGGAGCGTTGGGAACAGCTCGGCGCGGTGGCCTGAAGCGGCGCTTCAGCGCCAGCCCAAAGGAAGCGGCGCTTCAGCGCCGAGCCCAAACAAAACGGCGCTTCAGCGCCGCAGGGCGCTGCGAAAGCCTTCGTTGGTGGCCACCGGGTGGGTGCGGCTGATCATGAGCGCGGCATGCAGATACAGCGCATTGAGCAGCCGGCTGGCGCGGCCGCGGTCAAAGCCCGGCCAGCCGGTGATGTCGCGCAGGCTGCACGTGTGTTTCTTCAGCCGCTGCACCGCTGCGGCCAGCACGCCGGTGGCGGTGAGTTCGCGCAAGTCCATGCTCGCGGCAATGCGGTATGCCGCCTGGCCGGCAATTTCGGGCAGCAGTTCTTCGCGCGCGCCGCGCATGGCCAGCTCCCACAACAGCGGGTTCAGTGCCACGTAATGCGCGGCCTCGCCCACCCGGGCACGGTCGGGGTGGCCGGGCGGGCGCATCACCGCGGGCTCCACCTGCAAGACTTGCAATTCGGCCAAGCGCATGGCCAGGAAATGGGCCATGTCCATCGGGCAATGGGCCTGCTGCTCGGCCGGGAACAGGGTCAGCGGCACGACGCGGTCGCCGCATTGCAGATGCATCAACACCGCGCGCTGGTGGCGCACGCTGGCGGCCACCACATCGAGCACTTCGCTCTGGCCGCCGTCTTGCTCGAAGCGCATCAGGTCTTGCACCAGCGACGGGCTGAGCGTGGACAGGCGCGTGCTCGCGGCATTGAAACCGTGGTTGCGCTCAAGCTCGTCGAGATAGCGCTTGAACGCGCTGACGCGCATCAGGTCTGGCGAGCCGGGGGGCAGGGTGGATTCGTACATCGTTACAAGCGTCTCGAGCGCTATGGTAACGGGCACTTACACCTGTGGCGAGTCCCGGCTTTCCACACACCCCCTCAAACCGGGCCCCCTGCGAACGTTTGCAGCCGGCGCCAAAAGGCGGCGTCCTGGGCGCTGGCGAAGTTGATTCGCATCAGCGTGCTGGGCCGCGGCGGCACGTGGAACAGTGTGCCCGGTGCGAGCAGCCAGCCGTCATCCAGCAGCGCCCGCGCGGCACGCTCTGTGTCAGTGCCCACTTCTATCCAACCAAACAGGCCACGTGGCGGTGCGGCAAATTCAAAGCCATGCGCCTGGGCCAGCTTCACGACCCGGGTTCGGGCGCTGGCGAGGCGTTGGCGCAGGCGTTCGGCATGGCGCAAGAGGTGGCCTTGCTCCAGGCAATGCGCCAGCGCCAGCTCGGGCCAGCTGGGCGTGGTGAGGGTGCTCAACAGCTTGGTGTCGACCAAGCGTTCCACCAGCGCGGCCGGCGCGGCCAGGTAGCCGACGCGCCAGCCCGGCGCCAGTATTTTGGAAAACCCCGACACGTAGAGGGTGCGGCGCAGGCCGTCGAGTGCCGCCAGGCGCGGCAGATGCGGGCTGGCCAGGTGGGCGTAGGTGTCGTCCTCAACGATGTACACATCATGCTCATGCGCCAGTTGCAGCACCTGGTGGGCGGCCTGCAGCGACAGCGATGCACCGGTCGGGTTGTGCAGCACCGAGACCGTCACGTAAAGGCGCGGCTGGTGGGCCTTGATCAACCGGGCCATCACGGCCAGGTCGGGGCCGTCTTCGCCACGCGGCACCGGCAACAACTGCATCCCCGCGGCGGCCAGGCGCGCGTGTTCCACCGCCCAACCGGGTTCGTCGACCAGCACCGGGTCACCCGGGCGCAGCAAGGTGCGGGCGACGAAATCGAGCGCCTGGGTGGCGCCTTGTGTGGTGACGATCTGCTCGGCGCTGGCGCGAATGCCCAGTTCGGCCAGGCTGTGTCGGAGCTGGTCGCGCAGCCGCGGCTCGCCCGCCGGGTGGCCGTAGTGCAGGGCTGATGCGGCCTGTTCGGGGTCGGCCAGCACCTTGCGCAGCGCTTGCTGCAGCAAGGGCAGGTCAAGCCATTCGGCCGGCAGCGTGCCCAGGCCGGGGCCGCCCAGGCGCGCATCGCGCTGCAACATGCCGCGGATGAGTGCGGTGGCACTGACGGGCACCGGCCGCGCCGCCGGCGCCGCCGCCGTGTTGCGCACTCGGCCCGGCGCTGCGCGCTCGCGCACGAAATAGCCGCGCTGCGGGCGGGCCTGTACCAGGCCGCGGGCCAACAAGCGGTCGTACGCGGCCACCACCGTGCTCGGGCTCAGGCCCTGCGCGCGTGCGCATTCGCGGATCGACGGCAGCCGCGCGCCCGGCGCCAGCAGACGCTGCTCGATGCGCTGCGCAAAGCGCTCGGCAAGCTGCTCGGCCAGGGTCGCATCAGCCAATCGGCTCAGCGCGGGCGGTGGCATGTGCGGCTGCATGGGGCAATACAGATTGAGGAGTGATTTGTAAAAGTGTACTGGCTCTGTGCTGATACCAGTGTCTACACTGACGTATGTTCAAAACGCACCCCGCACCTGCTTTGGCGCCGGCCCACAGCGCTGCGCAGCGCGCCGCGGCCGAACGCCGCGGCCTGGCCTGGGGCCTGCTCGGCGTGGCGTTGTTTGCGCTCACCTTGCCCACGACGCGCCTGGCCGTGGGCCCAGAGAACGCGCCGCAGTTGCCGCCGCTGTTCGTCACCGCCGGTCGCGCGGCGGTGGCCGGGTTGCTCAGCCTGGCACTGCTGGCCTTGCTGCGTGCACCTCGCCCGAGCGCGCACCTGTGGCCCGTGCTGGGTGTTTCCGCGCTGGGCACGGTGCTGGGTTTTCCGCTGTTCCTGGCGCTGGCGCTGCGCCAGGTGCCGGCCATGCACGCCGCGGTGGTGACCGGCGTGCTGCCGCTGGCCACCGCGGTGCTGGCCGCCTGGGTCTTTGGCCAACGTCCGTCGCGCGGCTTCTGGGCCTGTGCCGTGCTGGGTTGTGCGCTGGTCATCGGCTTTGCCGCGCACGCCGGCGGCGGGCGCTTGCATGCGGCTGATGGCCTGCTGCTGGGCGCGGTGTTCAGCGCCGCCATCGGCTATGTGGCGGGGGCGCGAGCGGCCGCGCAGATGCCGGCCTGGCGTGTGATCTGCTGGGTGCTGGTCATGAGCCTGCCACTCACGTTGCCCGTCGCGCTGGCCGTGACGCCGGCGCAGCCCGGCGCCGTGCTGCCATCGGCCTGGTTGGGCTTTGGCTACGTTTCGCTGGTGTCGATGTGGCTCGGCTTTTTCGCCTGGTACCACGCCCTGGCCGTGGGCGGCGCGGTGCGTGTCAGCCAGGTGCAGTTGCTGCAACCCTTTCTGGCGCTGCTGTTTGCGGCGCCCGTTGCGGGCGAGGCGCTGCAGCCGGCCACGCTGGTCTTTTCGTTGGTGGTGATGGCCACCGTGTTTGCGGGCACACGCATGTCGGTGCAACGTTCCAAATGAGCTGCATATGACGACCCACGGCACCCCCTGGACGACCGCCCGGCGCGCCGCGCGCATGGAGCCTTCGGTCATCCGCGAAATCCTCAAGATCACCGAGCGGCCCGAGATCATCAGCCTGGCCGGCGGCCTGCCCGCGCCGCAGGGCTTTCCGGTGCAGGCCCTGCGCGAAGCCTGCCGGCGGGTGCTCACCGACTCCCCGGCGCAAGCGCTGCAGTACGCCGCCAGCGAAGGCTTCGGGCCGCTGCGTGAATGGGTGGCGGCGGAGCTGAATGCCCAGGGCATGGCGGTGCAGCCCAGCCAGGTGCTCATCACCACCGGCTCGCAGCAGGGGTTGGACCTGGTGGGCAAGGTGTTGATCGATGCCGGCTCGCGTGTGGCGGTGGAGTCGCCCACCTACCTGGGCGCGCTACAGGCCTTTGCGCCCTATGAAGGCGAGTTCGTGGAAGTGCCGTGTGATGACGAAGGCCCCCTGCCCGATGGCCTGGCCGCTGCCCGCGGCGCACGCTTCATCTACCTGCAGCCCAACTTTCAGAACCCCAGCTCCCGAACGATGGGCACGGCGCGCCGCTTGGCCGTGGTGGAGCAGGCCGCGCGCAACGGCCTGCCGCTGGT
>JAYUHT010000620.1:0-2966 GCA_043766725.1 Burkholderiales bacterium
GCGCCCGACATCCACATCGGCCACACCGTGGTGCTCGACAAACTGCGTGAGTTGCAGGATCTGGGTCACACGGTCATCTTCCTGATCGGCGACTTCACCTCAATGATCGGCGACCCATCGGGCCGCAATGCCACGCGCCCGCCGCTCACGCGCGAGCAGATCGAAGCCAACGCGGCCACGTATCGCCGCCAGGCTGACTTGATCCTCGACCCCGAAAAGACCGAGCTGCGCTACAACAGCGAATGGAGCGACCCGCTGGGCGCGCGCGGCATGATTCAGCTGGCCTCGCGCTACACCGTGGCGCGCATCCTCGAGCGCGACGACTTCACCAAGCGGCTCAAAGCCAACGCGCCGATCAGCGTGCACGAACTGCTCTACCCGCTGATGCAGGGCTACGACTCGGTGGCGCTGAAGAGCGACCTCGAACTCGGCGGCACCGACCAGAAATTCAACCTGCTGGTGGGGCGTGCCTTGCAGCAGGAATATGGCCAGGAGCCGCAGTGCATCCTGACCATGCCGCTGCTCGAAGGGCTCGATGGCGTTGAGAAGATGAGCAAGAGCAAGGGCAACTACGTGGCCATCACCGAGGCGCCCAACAGCATGTTCGCCAAGCTGCTGTCGATCAACGATATTCTGATGTGGCGCTATTTCGATCTGCTGTCGCAGTGGCCAAGTGCTGACATCGCCGCGTTGAAAGCCGAAGTCGCCGCCGGGCGCAACCCCAAAGACGCCAAGGTGGCGCTGGCGCGCGAGATCACGAAGCGTTTTCATGGTGCTGCCGCTGCCGAAGCTGCGGTGGCCGACTTCGAACTGCGCGCCCGCGGCGGTGTGCCCGACGACATCACCGAGCTGGCCTTCCGCGGTGCGCCCATCAACATCGGCAACCTGCTGCGCCAGGCGGGGCTGGCGCCATCGGCCAGCGAAGCCTTGCGGCTGGTGGATCAAGGTGGCGTGCGCATTGACGGCGCGGCCGTCAGCGACCGTGCATTGAAGCTGCCCAGCGGCACCTACGTGTTGCAGGTGGGCAAGCGCAAGTTCGCGCGCGTCACGCTCACGGCCTGAAGCGCCGGCGCGCCGCACCACGGTTGCATTGATCGGTGCCAGGTGCGGACAGCAGGCTGCGCTGGACAATCCGGCCATGCAAGTCAGCTCCTACCTGAAGCTCTCGGTGGCCGTGGCCTTGGCCACCATTGCCATGAAGACAGCGGCATGGTGGGTCACCGGCTCGGTCAGCCTGGCGTCTGACGCGCTCGAATCCTTGGTCAACCTGGCCGGCGCCATCTTCGCGCTGGCCATGGTGACGGTGGCCGCCCAGCCGCCCGATGTCGAGCACCCCTACGGCCACCACAAGGCCGAGTACTTCAGCGCCGGCTTCGAAGGCGTGCTCATCTTGTGCGCCGCCGTGGGCATCATCTGGGCCGCCGCCATGCGCTTGCGCGCGCCGCAACCGTTGGAGTCACTGGGCCTGGGGCTGGCGCTGTCAGTGGTTAGTTCGGCGCTGAACGGCGCTTTGGCCTACGCCATGCTGCGCAAGGCGCGCGAGCATCGTTCGGTGGCCCTTGAGGCCGATGCCCGCCACCTCTACACCGATGTGTGGACATCGGTCGGCGTGGTCGCCGGCCTGCTGGCCGTGAAGGCCACGGGCTGGTTGTGGCTCGACCCGGTGGTGGCCATGGCCGTGGCCGCCAACATCGTGCGCGAAGGCTATGGCCTGGTGCAGCGCAGCACCCAGGGGCTGATGGACCAGGCGCTGGAGCCCGAGCAGCGCTTGCGCATCGACACCACGCTGGCCGAGTTCAGCCACCAGGCGATCCGCTTTGACCATGTCAACACCCGGCGCGCGGGCCAGCGCTGCTTTGTTGACCTGCATATGCACATGCCGGGCGGCTGGTCGCTCAGCCGCGCTGCGGCGCTGCGCGTTTCTGTCGAGCAGGCCTTGATGAGTGCCGTGCCGGGCTTGCGCGCCACCATTCAATTGCTGCCGATGGATGTGGAAGCCCATTTCAACGACCCGAAAGACCCGTTGTGATGGCGCTGGTGCAGCGTGTGGCGCGGGCCCACGTTGAGGCGTCAGGCCAAACCGTTGGCTCAATAGGACAAGGCCTGCTGGTGCTGCTGTGTGCCCAGCCCGGCGACACGCCGGCACACGCCGAGCGCTTGCTGGCCAAGCTGCTGAAACTGCGCATCTTCAGCGACGCCGCGGGCAAGATGAACCTCAGCGTTCAAGATGTGCACGGCGGCCTGCTGCTCGTGTCGCAATTCACCCTGGCGGCCGACACCTCGGCCGGCAACCGGCCGAGCTTCACCGCCGCTGCGGCGCCATCCCTGGCCTTGCCGTTGTATGAGCACATGGTGCGCCGCGCCCGCGAGCTGCATGCTGATGTCGCGTGCGGCGTGTTCGGCGCGGACATGCAGGTTCATCTGGTCAACAACGGGCCGGTGACGATTCCCCTGCTTGTGCTGTGACGTGAAAGTGGCCACCGCCCGGTGGCCACATCGATGCGGAGCTTCAGCCAGTGCGCAGGCACTGGCAAACGTCCTCAGTCGGCGTACTGCCCCGCCGCCTTGATCGCCGGGCCCCACTTGGCGATCTCGGCTTCGACAAACTTCTTGTGCTCAGCGCTGTTGATGCGGGCGTCGGTGATGATCACGGCGCCCAGTGCTTCCTGGCGCTTGATGAATTCAGGGTCTTTCAGGGCAACACGCAACGCCGCGCCCAACTTGTCAGTCGCCGCCTTGGGCGTGCCCTTGGGCGCATACATGCCGTGCCAGATGCTGACGTTGAAGCCCTTCAGGCCGGCCTCATCAAGCGTGGGCAGCTTGGCCAGTGCGGGCATGGTCAAGCGCTTGGCGCTGGTCACTGCAAAAGCCTTGATCTTGCCGCCTTCAATCTGCTGCGTGGTGTTGGTGGTCTGGTCGCACATCAGGTCAACCTGGCCGCCAAGCAGGTCGGTCATGGCCGGGGC
>JAYUHT010000621.1:0-7865 GCA_043766725.1 Burkholderiales bacterium
CCAGGAGCTGATGCGCTTGCCGCCGCTTGCGGACGAGCGCAGCCGAAACAAGCAAGTCATTGTGGCCATACCCGACGACAGTCGCGCGAACCCGATGCCCTTCGAAATTGCTGGCCCGAATCGCATTGTGTGGGGAGGCACGTGCGCACTGGTGCGGGTCGGCGCGCCTGCGACCAATGCCGCGGCGAATGCGACAACTGAACCGGGCAACGCACGAACGGGGGCCGCCAGCCCGTCGGCGCCGCCGGCAGCGGGAGCACTACCGCAAGTGGCCACTGTTGCGCCTTCGCCGCCGCCGTCAACGTTGTCGCGCCCGTCACCCGAGGTCTGTCGCAACACGCTCATCGACAAGCTCGGCACCGCGAGCAGCAACCAGGTGCGGGCGATGTCCGACGTGCGCTTCAAGGAGGCCGCCATCGAAGGCAAGGTGGCGAACACGAACCACCTGCGCATCGATCTGCGCGGCAGCGCCTGCGACGACCCGCGCATCAAGGCGACGCTGTACGACTTTGACGCCAACGAGATGCTGCAGTCGGTCACCTATGTCTGGGAACGCCAGCCCGGGCCGGCGCCGGCACCGATCTTCAATGAGCGCACACGCTTGCTCGCGAACTGGTGCGCGCAGGGGTCAACGCAGTCGCCTTCGCATTGGCAAGGTGCTTCGGCGACGGCGCGCGTGACCTTGCAGGACCTGCCCAAGCGCGCGCTGCTGCTCGAAGCCTATGCCGCGCTGAAGTAGCCCAACGCAAGGTGCCCGTGGAGCTTTGAAGCCCACGCTGCTATTCAATGTGTTGACGCAGCGCCCTCGGCCGCTTCAGACCAAGCCCTCGAACGGCCACACATCCACCAGTTCACCGGCGGCCACGTTGCCCTGTTCATGGTGCAGCACCACCATGCCGTTGGCCACGCTCATGCTGCGCAAGATGCCGCTGCCCTGGGCGCCGGTGATGCGCACATCCCATTGCCCATCGGCCGCCTGGCTGACGATGCCACGCTGGTATTCGGTGCGCCCGGGCTTCTTGCGCAGCGCCTCGCTGCTGCGCGCGCGCAGCACGGGCAGGGGGGTCACGTTGGCGCCGCTCATGGCCAACAGCGCATTGCGCACGAAGGCGTAGAAGGTGACCATCACCGCCACGGGGTTGCCGGGCAGGCCGAACAGAATCGCTTCGCGGCCCGGCGCGCCCATGCGGCCGATGGCCATCGGCCGGCCCGGGCGCATGGCGATCTTCCAGAACAGCACGTCACCCAGCTTGGCCATGATCTGCTTGGTGTGGTCAGCCTCGCCCACGCTCACGCCGCCTGATGTGATGACCGCGTCAGCACTGGCCGCGGCCTGGGTGAATACGGCTTCCAGCGCGGCGGGGTTGTCGCGCACCACGCCCAGGTCGATCACCTCAACGTTCAGCCGTGTGAGCATGCCCCACAGCGTGTAGCGGTTGCTGTCGTACACCGCGCCTTCGGGCAGCGGCTCGCCCACCGAACGCAATTCATCGCCGGTGGAAAAGAAGGCCACGCGCAGCTTGCGCCACACCGGCACTTCGACCTGGCCCAGCGAGGCCAGCAAACCCAGGTCAGCCGGGCTGAGGATGCGCCCTTGCTGCAAGGCGGCTTCGCCGCGCGCCAAGTCTTCACCGGCCAAGCGGCGGTTGTCGCCCACGCGCAGCAGGCCGGCCGGCACGCCGATGCGGCCACCTTCCAAGGCGCGGGTGAATTCCTGCGGCACCACCGTATCCAGCCCGGCGGGCATGACGGCGCCGGTCATGATGCGCACGCAGTGCCCGGCGGGCACGGCGCCGCTCACCGGGCCGCCAGCAAAGCCGGTGCTGCCGGCGACGCTGAACTCGGTGTCGCCTTGCACGTTCAACTCAAGCCCGCGCAAGGCGTAGCCGTCCATCGCCGAGTTGTCGTGCGCGGGCACGTTGAACGGCGACACCACGTCGCGCGCCAGCACCCGGCCCAGTGCACTGCGAATGGGCAGCGACTCCACCGCCTGCACCCGCGGCACCAGCCGGGCAATGAACTCCTGCGCCTGCGCCACGGGCAGGGCGTTGGGGTCATAACCATTGACACAACTGGCTATGTCTTGCAGGCGGGGCAGTGCGGTCATGAACGAATGGCCGGCGTCACAGGCCGCGCAGGTCTTCCAGCGTGTTGGCGTTGAAGAACGCGGCGCTATCGTCGAACACCACATCTGCGTGGGGATGCTGGCGCACCCAGGCGTCGATCTTGCGGCCGCCGTCCTGGGTGTAGCGCACCAGGCTTTCAAGCAGGCTGGCTTTCATCAGGCAGAACACGGGTTGGCGTTGCAGCACGCCGGCCTCATCGGTGCAGGCGATGGCGATGTCGGCATTGTTCTCGCTCACGGCCTGGCTCAGGCGCTGCGCCAGGTCAAGCGGAAAGTTAGGCGAGTCACACGGCACGCTGAGCAGCCAGGGCATCTCGCAATGTTCCAGCCCGCACAGAAAACCGGCCAGCGGCCCGGCGTAGTCGGCCAGCGCATCGGGCCACACCGGCGCGCCGAAGGCTTCATAGGCGGCCAGGTTGCGGTTGGCATTGATCATCACTTCGCCCACCTGGGGCTGCAAGCGCCATAGGGCGTGCAGGGCCAGCGGCATGCCGTTCAAGACCTGCAGGCCCTTGTCGGCCCCGCCCATGCGGCTGCCGCGGCCGCCGGCCAGGATCAGGCCGGTGATGTCTTCGCGCGCGATCAACGTTTTGTGGACGGCTCAGCCGCCGATGTAATGCATCTCGACGCGCCGCTCGCCGCTGCCGGCTTGTGCCACCTGACCGGTGCGCAGCTCGGAATAACGGTCGCTGCGCTGCTGCCAGATCAGGCCGATGGCTGCGGCGATGTCGGCGTCGCTGGCGCCACCACGCAGCAAGGCGCGCAGGTCGTGTCCGCTGGAGGCGAACAGGCACAGGAACAGCTTGCCTTCGGTGGACAGGCGGGCGCGGTTGCAGTCGCTGCAAAAAGCCTGGGTGACGCTGGAAATGAAGCCGACTTCACCGCCGCCATCCACATAGCGCCAGCGCTGCGCCGTCTCGCCTTCGCTGCTGTGGCCAAGGGGTTCGAGCGGGAACTCGGCCGCGATGCGCCGGCGCGCGTCATCAGACGGCAGCACCTCATCCATGCGCCAGCCGTTGGTGGCGCCCACGTCCATGTATTCAATGAACCGCAACACGATGCCGCTGCCACGAAAGTGGCGCGCCATGGGCAAGATTTCATGGTCATTCGTGCCGCGCTTGACCACCATGTTGACCTTGATCGGCCCCAGGCCCACGCGCTGCGCTTCGGCAATACCTTCCAGCACCTCGGCAACGGGGAAGCCGACGTCGTTCATGCGCTGGAAGATGGCGTCGTCAAGCGCGTCCAGGCTCACCGTCACGCGCTGCAAGCCGGCGTCTTTCAAGGCCTGGGCCTTGCGCGCCAGCAGCGAGCCGTTGGTGGTGAGTGTCAAATCAAGCGCCTGGCCATCGGGCGTGCGCAGCGCAGCCAGCATGGCCACCAGCACTTCGAGGTGCTTGCGCAGCAGCGGTTCGCCACCGGTGAGGCGAAGCTTGCGTACACCGTGCGCCACGAACAGCCTGGCTGTGCGGGTGATCTCTTCGAAGCTGAGCAGCGAGGTCTGCGGCAAGAAGGTGTAGCTCTTGTCGAACACCTCCTTGGGCATGCAGTAGCTGCAACGGAAATTGCAGCGGTCGGTGACCGAGATGCGCAGGTCGTGCAGCGCGCGCCCGAGTTGGTCGCTGAGCAGGCCGTTCGGCGCCGCTGCGGCGGTGGGAATGCGCGGCACCTGCGCCGCATAACGCACGTCAGCCAATGGAATGATCTTTTCGCCCATGGCAACTATTGTGCCGGCTGGTTCACGGTAAACCTTCAAGCTTCGCATTCAGGGACTCGCCCTTCGGGCGGCCGGGCGGGCTCATACCCTCAGCCCGGCGTGCGCCGTCAAAGCGCTGCGCCCAATACGCCTGGCGCATGCTTTCAATGCGCACCTTGCTGCCGCTGCGCGGTGAGTGGATGAAGCGGCCTTCGCCGATGTACACGCCGACGTGCGAAAAACTGCGCTTCAGGGTGTTGAAGAACACCAGGTCGCCCGGCTCCAGCTGCTCGCGCTGCACCGACAGCAAGGCGTTCGTGCGCGCCTGCTCATCGGACCGGCGCGGCAGCATCAAACCCAGGTGGAGCTGGAAAAGGTGGCGTGTGAAGCCGCTGCAATCAAAGCCGTCAACACCACTGCCGCCGCGCTGGTAGGGCAGATCGAGAAAGTTCATTGCCGCCACCACCAATTCGGCCGCCGCGCTGCGCAAGGGCTTCTCAGCATCAATGCGGGTTGCCGGCGTGAGGCGCCGCTCCTGCAACCATTGCCCCAGCGCATCGGCCTCCGCCGCCGCGCCGGGCTGCGCGCGCGCGCCGCTGCCCAGCAAGCACGTGGCCAGCAGCACAGCGGCAAAGTGGAGTGTTTTCACGCGCGGCAGCATAGCAGCGCAAGCCGGGGCCAGGCGCCCGAATAATCAGTCCGCGTCAGACCAGCGCAAGCCGCGTCGTGAGAATGGTGGCGACGTGCCGCCGCAAGAGAAATGGAGATGCCATGAGCTACGCCGACTTTCACCAACGCTCGATCGACCAGCGCGACGCCTTCTGGGCCGAGCAGGCCACGTTGATCGATTGGCACAAGCCATTCACGCAAGTCTGCGAATACAGCAACCCGCCGTTCGCAAAATGGTTTGTCGGCGGTCAAACCAACCTGTGCCACAACGCGGTCGACCGCCACCTGGCCACGCGGCCCGACGCCAACGCGCTGATCTGGGTCTCCACTGAAGTGGACCAGGAAGTGGTCTACAGCTTCCGCCAACTGCACGCCGAGGTGCAGCGCATGGCCGCCAGCCTGCAAGAGCTGGGGGTGAAGCAAGGCGACCGCGTGCTGATCTACATGCCCATGATCCCCGAGGCGGTGTTCGCGATGCTGGCCTGCGCGCGCATCGGCGCCATCCATTCGGTGGTGTTCGGCGGCTTTGCCAGCGTGAGCCTGGCCAGCCGCATCGACAACGCTGAACCGGTGGTCGTCGTCAGCGCTGACGCCGGCAGCCGCAGCGGCAAGGTCGTGCCCTACAAGGGCCTGCTCGATGAAGCCATTGCGCTGGCGCAGCACAAGCCGGCGCGGGTGCTGATGGTCAACCGCGGCCTGGCCGAATACAGCCGGGTGCCGGGCCGTGACGCCGACTACGCCGAACTGCGCCAGCGCCACTTGAATGCCAGCGTGCCATGCACCTGGCTCGATGCCGAGCACCCCAGCTACACGCTGTACACCAGCGGCACTACCGGCGTGCCCAAGGGTGTGCAGCGCGACACTGGCGGCTACGCCGTGGCATTGGCCGCGAGCATGAAGCACATCTTCTGTGGCCAGCCCGGTGAAACCTACTTCGCCACCAGCGACATCGGCTGGGTCGTGGGCCACAGCTACATCGTCTACGGCCCGCTCATCACCGGCATGGCCACCATCTTGTATGAAGGCCTGCCGACGCGGCCTGACGGCGGCATCTGGTGGCAGTTGGTCGAAAAATACAAGGTCAGCCTGATGTTCAGCGCACCCACTGCCGTGCGCGTGTTGAAGAAGCAAGACCCGGCGTACATGAGCCAGTACGACCTGTCTTCGCTGCGCACCCTGTTCCTGGCCGGCGAGCCGCTCGACGAGCCCACGGCAAGCTGGATCTCGCAAGCCTTGAAGCGCCCGATCATCGACAACTACTGGCAAACCGAAACCGGCTGGCCGATCTTGAGCCTTTGCAACGGCATCGAGCCGGCGAAGTCGAAGTTCGGCTCACCCGGCAAAGCGGTGTACGGCTTCGACGTGAAGCTGTTCGACGAGAACACCGGCGAAGAGTTGAAGGGGGCCAACCAAAAAGGCGTGGTCGGCATCGAAGGCCCGCTGCCGCCGGGCTGCATGCAAACGGTGTGGCGCGACGATGCGCGCTTTGTGAAGACCTATTGGCAAAGCATTCCGGGCCGGCAGGTGTACAGCACCTTCGACTGGGGCATTCGCGATGAAGACGGCTACTTCTTCATCCTGGGCCGCACCGACGACGTCATCAACGTCGCCGGCCACCGCCTGGGCACGCGCGAGATCGAAGAAAGCATTTCCAGCCACCCTAACGTTTCAGAAGTGGCTGTGGTGGGCGTGGCCGACAAACTCAAGGGCCAGGTCGCGATGGCCTTCGTCATTGCCAAAGACGCCAGCGCCCTGGGCGACACCGCGGCGCGGCTGAAGCTTGAGGGCGACATCATGAAAGTGGTGGACAGCCAACTCGGCGCCGTGGCCCGCCCGGCGCGCGTGCACTTTGTGACCGCGCTGCCCAAGACGCGCTCGGGCAAGCTGCTGCGCCGCGCCTTGCAGGCGGTGTGCGAAGGGCGCGATGCGGGCGATTTGACCACCATGGAAGACCCCGCGGCGCTGCAGCAGATTGCGGCGCTGGTGGTGCCGGGCTGAGGCGGCCGCAAAACCGGTGGCGGCAAGCTGGCCGTGTCATCCCGGTTGAGGACGCATGCACCGGGCGGTTAGCCGGAAGATGCCCGGCATCGACTTCAAGCCGCCGCCATGCAACCAGCCCCAACCCGACCACGCCTTGCGGCATTGCTTGCCTGCGTGGTAGCCCTGTGGGGCTGCGCCACGCCACAAGTCACCAACCTGGGTGTGGCCGCCGGCGTGGCCACCGGGCTGGGGCACACGCCGACCACGAACATCGTCCAGACCTATTACCTGGGCGTGTTCGACCCGCGCGAACAGTTGTCGCCCACGATTTATCGTGTGCGCATCCAGGGCCAAGCCAGCGCCTTGGCGTGGACGAAGTTCGCCTCTGGCTGGGTGCGCGCTGACTTGCTGGATTCACTCTCAAGCAGCGTTGAACAAGATCGCAACGGCCTGCGTTTGGGCGAAGACCCGAAGAACAAAGTGCGGCTGGGCGACGACAAGAGCGCCCTGAATCGGCGCCTGGTGATGTTCGGCCCAGAGGGCTTTCGCGAGGCTCCCAAGAACCACCGGCTGGTGGTGGTGATGGGCTCCAGCCCCGAGAACTTCTTTGGCGCGGTGGACCGTGCCCTGGGCGTGGTGGCCAGCGTCACCCAACCCAGCTTGAGCGGGCCCGATGTGGTGCGCGAACTGTGGAACGACACCGCGCGCATGCGCGAGGAACGGCGCGCGATGCAGACCCTGATTGACCTGGTGAGCAAGGAATGACAATCCATTTCATGCACAGACTGTTCGCCTTGACCGCCGTGTCACTGCTGGCCGGCTGCTCGGCGTTGCAGATCGACGTGGATGTTTACAAGGGTGGTTTGACGAATTCACCGGAAGTGCAGCAGCGCCAGGTTTGCGCACATGGCCACGGCGGCCAAGCCGTTGATCGTGCAGATGAAGGCCGCCGCTAGCGACCAGAGGTTGAAATGCACGGACGAAAGTGCAGCCTGCTCGGCCATCGCTCGGGCCGACAACTTCCTGACCGAGGTTCTCTATATCTACCAAGGCGACAAGGACACTCCCGCACCAAACGCCGAGAACAGTGCGCAGAAGATTTCGCGTCTGGTCAACGAGGCGAAAGTCCAGCTTCAAACGCCGCTGGTTCGTCGCGCCAATGGCACAGAGCTTCGCACCATTGAAGCGCTGGCGGAGAAGCTCACCACGGCTCACCTGATGGAGAACGGCGAGAAGCGGGAAAAGGCGGTGCGCGCTGCCACCGCCGATCTAACCGATGCCTTGATTGGCCTTGCCCAGCGCATCCTCTATGTTGTTGATCACCAGTCCGTGTTCAGTGAACTCCAAAGCGGCGGCACCGGCCCGTTGACGGTGATGCGCCCGGTGCTGCAATCG
>JAYUHT010000622.1:0-7864 GCA_043766725.1 Burkholderiales bacterium
GTGGGCAGCACCAACCGCACGCACCTGCGCGACTTCGAATCCGCCATCGGCCCCAAGACCGGCCTGGTGATGAAGGTGCATGCCAGCAACTACGCCATCGAGGGCTTCACCGCCAGCGTGCCGATGGCCGAGCTGGCCGCACTGTGCCGGCAGCACGGCCTGCCGCTGGCCGAAGACCTGGGCAGCGGCGCCTTGCTTGACATGACGCGCTGGGGCCTGCCGGCCGAGCCGACACCACGGCAAGCCATTGCCGCGGGCGCCAACATCGTCTGCTTCAGCGGTGACAAATTGCTCGGCGGGCCGCAGGCCGGCTTGATCGTGGGCGACCAGGCGCTCATCGCGCGCATCAAGCGCCACCCGCTCAAGCGCGCGTTGCGCCTGGACAAGATGACGCTGGCCGCGCTCGAAGCGGTGTTGAAGCTCTACCGCGACCCGGACCGCCTGGCGCAACGCCTGCCCACGCTGCGCCTGCTCACCCGGCCGTTGGCCGACATCCAGGCCACCGCCGAGCGCGTGCTGCCGGCGTTGGCGCAAGCGCTGGGCGACCGGGCCACGCTGCAAGTGCTGCCGTGCAAGAGCCAGATCGGCAGCGGCTCGCTGCCCGTCGACCTGCTGGCCAGCGTGTGCATCGCCATCGGCCCAGCACTCGGGGCGAAGCGCGCGGGGCGCTTCCCCGAGCTGCTGGCAGCAGCCTTTCGCGCGCTGCCGCAGCCGGTGATCGGCCGCATCGAAAACGGCCTGCTCTGCCTGGACATGCGCTGCCTTGAACGCGGTGCGGCGGAGCAGGCATTCACTGAACAGTTGCGTACAGCGGCCCTCACCACGCTGGTTTGACGGCCGCAGCGCTGGGGCGGCCTGCCTACTCGATCATGTCGAAGCCTTGCGCCTCCACCTGCATGAAGGCGCGCGTGAACGCCGCCAGCGTGGCATAAAGTTTCGCGCGCGGGTGCTGTTCAACGGCGGCGCACAGCGAGTCGGCCACCCAGGGTTGCAGGTGGGCGCGGAAGATCTGGCGCTGGCGTTCCAGGTTGCACACCATTACATCATCACCGGCGATCAGGTAGCGCATCACCTCGAAGAGGAATGACAAGTGGTCTTCGGTCTCGCTGGCCGCGGCGTCGCGCGTCAGGCCCAGCGCAGCCAGGTCGGTGCGCAGGGCCACCAGCGGCTTTTCATTCAACGCGCCACTCAGGTGGTGTGACGCATAGAGCAGCACGTCAGGCTTGCCGATGCCCACGAACAAGGCGTCGAACTCCAGCGCCGCCGCCGCCACGCTGCTGGCGCGCAACGCGCACACCAAGTCTTGCCACGGCGCTTCAAGATAGGCGCCGGGGGTCGGTGCTTCGGTCACGGCCACGGCAAACTGCTGCAGCAATTCAGCATCGGGCGGGGCCAGCCAAAGCCGCGCCAGCAGCCCGTACAGCTCGGCGCGCTGCAGCTCCTCACCTTCGTCGCGGCTGGTGAAGGCAATGGCTGCGGGCGGCGGCAGGTGAGCGGGTGTCACAGGTCGGTGATCCTGACTTCGTTCGTGTTGGTGTGGATGTCGATCACACGGCAATCGCTGCACATCTTCAGCCGCTCGGCTGCGGCGCCCTGGAACATCGAATGGCCGGCCAGCTTGCCGATCATCGCTTCGATGGCCTTGAGCGTGCCGAAGGGTTTGGCGCAGCGGATGCAGGCATAGGGCTGGGCCTGAGCCAGCACGCGCAAGGCCTTGCGCGCCTTGCCGCCGTCGGCCAGCAACAGGCGTGGTTCAAGCCGGATCGCGTCTTCCGGGCAGGTCTTGGCGCACAGGCCGCATTGCACGCAGTTCTTTTCAATGAAGCGCAGTTGCGGCGCGTCGGGGTTGTCGAGCAGCGCGCCTTCGGGGCAGGCGCCGACACACGACAAGCACAGCGTGCACTTGTCGGCATCAACGTTCAGGCTGCCCAGCAGCGCGCCGGCCGCGGGCAGCGTGATGACTTCGGGCGCGGCTTGCGGGGCTTGCGCGAGCAGGTGGTCGAGCGCCAGGTCGAGCGTGGCGCGCTTGTCGGCCTGCGGTGCCAGCGTGGCGGCCTTGGCCACGCCCTGCGCCGGGGCGGCTTGCAGCGCGGCATCGAGCGCGGCGAGGTCGTGTTCCCCACCCGGCAGCGCGGCAGCGTCGATCAAGCGCAGGTGCGTGCCGGCAAAGCCCAGGCCACTCAAGATCGCCTGCGCCAGCGCCATCTGCTCGCCCAGGGCCCTGCGGTATTCAGGCGCTTCTTCATCCGTCAACAGCACCCAGACCTGGCTCGCCCCCAAGGCCAGCGCCGCCAACCACAGGTCGATGCCGATGCTGGCCGTGTGCCATACCGCCACAGGCAACACGCGCGCGGGCACGCCGTGAATCGTCTTGCTGGCTCGCGCGGTGGTGCGCGCCGCGCGGCCCAGCGCGTCGATGGCGCGCGCGCCGGCCTCCTGGCTGTGGATCAGCAACGCGGCGTCGCGCCCACCCGCCTTGGCATAGGTGGTCAACAAGGTGCGCAGCAGCTTGCCTTGGTCGACCGTGTTCGGCGTGGCATAAGCCAGCGCGCCGCTCGGGCACACGGTGGTGCAGGCGCCGCAACCCACGCACAGGTGCGGCTCGACGATGATGCCGCCGCCCTGGCCGTGCAGCACCGGCGTGGCCGGCGTGGTGCCGCTGCGGCCCTTGCCGGTGAGCTTGCCTTTTTGCGACGCATCACTGCGAATGGCGCGCGCGGAACAGACATCAATGCACGCCGTGCAGCCGATCTGCTCGTTGCGGCTGTGCGCACACAGCTTGGGCTTGTAGTGAAAGAACTTGGGCTTGTCGAACTCGCCCACCATGTCGCGCAGTTTGAGCACTGCGTCAATCAGCTTGTGCTCGTCGGCACCCGCATGGAAGTAGCCCTGCGGCGGCGCATGCTGGGTGAAAGCGGGTTCGGCGCGCAAATCGAGCACGAGGTCGAACGCTTCCGTCGTGCTCAACGGCGCGCGCTGGAAGTCGATCGCGCCTGCCGCCTCGCACACGCGCACGCACTCGCGGTGCGATGTGCACTTGGCCAGGTCGACCTGGTAGCCGAAGTCGATCGCGCCTTCGGGGCAGACATCGATGCAGGCATTGCAGCGCGTGCACAGGTCCAGGTCGATCGGGTTGTGCGACGACCACGAGGCTTCAAACGCGCCGAGCCAACCGTTCAGATGAGTCAGGCGCCCGGCGTGCACCGGCAAGTCACGCCGCTGCGCCACGGCGCCGCCGCCTTCGAGCAACAAACTCACGTGCAACCCCGTGCCCAGCATGGCGGCGGCGCGCGTGGCGGCTTCGGCGCCGTTCACCGCGCCCAGCACCAGGCAGCGCCCGGCGCTGTGGTAGCCGGCCGTGGCCACCGGCTCGGGCTCGGGCAACTGCGCCGCGGCGATCAGCGCGGCGATCTTCGGCGTGGCCTGGGCCGCGTCTTTCGACCAGCCGCCGGTTTCGCGGATGTTGACGAAACGAATCGGCCGCTCGGCCACGCTGGGCGCGCCAGCAGTTTGTTCGTTCAGCGCCAGGAACAGCCGGCTTTCTTGGGTGCAGGCAACCAGCAGGTCTTCGCCCGACTTGGCGGCGCGCTGGAACTCAGGCGCTTCGCGGCGGCACAGCGTGGTGTGGATCGTCAGCGGGCTGCTGCCCGGGCTCGCCAGGCTGGGCAACGCTTTCATCAATGCCGGGCTGTCCAGCGGCATCGTGCGGTTGCAGTTGCAGATCAGGGTCTTCATGGGCGGCTGGATTATCCGGTGCGGGCTTGTCTTGCTCTTCGAGCTCGTCGTCGAGCAGGCCCAGCGCGCGCGCCTGCACCATCTGGCGCAGCATCGACTTGGGGATCGGCTCGAACTTGTTGTAGTCGTCGATGTAGACGTCCAGCCCATCCATCACATTGAAGTGCGGGTCGGTGAAGAGCTTCTTCATCGCGGCGTTCTTGACCTGCACATCCACATTGGGCGCCACAAAGCGGGAGTAGTCGGAATCTTTCGACAGCAGCGCCGCATCGGCCAGCGTGGGCGGTGGCAGTGCTGGGGGTTGTGGCGCGTATGGTTGGCCCGCACGGCCTTCTTCGGTGGGGTCGATCTTCTTCAAGGCAGGCGCCTGCAGCTGCTCACCCTGAACCGGCCGGGGCGGCAATTCAAGCACCCGAGCCGGCTCGGCGGCGCGTTGCGGAAACGGCTCCCCGCCCTGCTTGCCCTGCACCTTGCGCCGCGACCAGCGGGCCAGGAAGTTGTCGTCGCCCGGGTCACTCATCGAGCTTCAGGCTCTTGGCCTGCTTGTCGCGTTCCTCACCGCTGAGGAACGACTGCGCGCGCTGCCGGCGCGGCGCATCAACCTTGAAGTTGGCGTTGGTGAACACGCGCAACCATTCGCACAAATCGTCTTGCAGCGGCGTGTTGTCGACCTTGCTTTCGGCGCTCAACCAGCGGTCGGCCTCGATGTAAGACACGCTCACCGCCACCGGCTGCGCCAGCGAGGCATCGGCTTCATCGGCGCGCCACAGCACAAACCACACCGGCGCGCCCGAGGTGAGGTTGAGAAAGTAGCCCTTGCATTCATCGGCAAAAAGTTCGAGCTTGTGGCCCGGGAACAGCCATTGCGAGCGCTTGCCGTCGTCGTGCAGCTTGCGCGGCTCGGTACCGAACGCGCCTTCGTCGGCCACAACCTCCACCACGCGGTGCTGCCAGTCTTCCCAACGGTTAGGCTGCGCCACCCGTTCCATCACCACCGCCACGTTGACCGAGGGTCTGCCCACTATGTCGTTTTGGAAACAGAAATGGTCGGGAACTTCGAGCTGAAGTCCTTGGCCTTGACAGCGATCTTCACCGCCAACTGGCGCGCCACGGCCTTGTAGATCTGCGCGATCTCGCCATCGGGGTCGCTCACCACGGTGGGCCGGCCGGCATCTGCCTGCTCGCGAATCGACAGGTTCAGCGGCAGCGCGCCGAGGTAGTCAACCTTGTACTGCTCGGCCATTTTCTTGCCGCCATCGCTGCCGAAAATATGCTCCGCATGGCCGCATTTCTCGCACACGTGCACGGCCATGTTTTCGATGATGCCCAAAATTGGCACGCCGACCTTTTCAAACATCTTCAAACCCTTTTTCGCGTCGAGCAGGGCAATGTCTTGCGGCGTGGTGACGATCACCGCACCCGTGAGCGGCACCTTCTGGCACAGCGTGAGCTGGATGTCGCCGGTGCCCGGAGGCATGTCGACGATCAGGTAGTCGAGATCGTGCCAATTGGTCTGGCGCAGCAGTTGTTCCAGCGCCTGCGTCACCATGGGGCCGCGCCAGATCATCGGGTTGTCGGCATCAACCAGGAAGCCGATGCTCATGACCTGCACGCCGTAGTTTTCCATCGCCTCCATGGTGCTGCCGTCAGCACTCTCGGGCCGGCCTTCAATGCCCATCATCATGGGCTGGCTGGGGCCGTAGATGTCGGCGTCCAGAATGCCCACCTTGGCGCCCTCGGCACTCAGCGCCAGGGCCAGGTTCACCGCCGTGGTGCTCTTGCCCACGCCGCCCTTGCCCGAGGCAATGGCCACGATGTTTTTCACGTTCGGCATCAATTGCACACCGCGCTGCACGGCATGCGCGGTGACCTTGGTGTTCAAGTTGACGCTGACGTTCTCAACCCCGGCCACGCCGCGCGCCGCGGTGATCAAGGCTTTGCGAAAGCCGGCCACCTGGCTCTTGGCGGGGTAGCCCAGTTCCACGTCGAAGGCGATGTCGCCACCCTCGATGCGCAGGTTCCTCACCTGCTTGGCGGTGACAAAGTCTTTGCCGGTGTTGGGGTCGATGACGCTCTTCAGGGCGTCGAGCATTTGGGCTTCGGTTATCGCTGGCATGGGGAACTCGGTGACAGGGCGGCGGGCAGTTTAGCCCCCCGGGGTGACCCATAGAATTCGCGCCTCCCCTTGCGTTGTGCCCGCACGCCGCCATGACCCGCAAACTCTTCGTCACCACCGCCCTGCCCTACGCCAATGCGCCGTTTCACATCGGGCACATGATGGAATACATCCAGGCTGACATCTGGGTGCGTTTCCAGCGCATGCTGGGCCACGAGGTGAATTTTGTTTGCGCTGACGACACGCATGGCGCGCCGATCATGATCGCGGCTGAAAAAGCCGGCAAGACACCGCAGGCCTACGTGGCCGAAGTGGCCGCCGGGCGTGCGCCTTATCTCGATGGTTTTGGCATCAGCTTCGACAACTGGCACAGCACCGATGCGCCTGAAAACCACGCCCTGGCGCAAGACATTTACCGCGCGCTGCGGGCCAACGGGCTGATCGAGCGGCGTGAAATTGAGCAGTTCTTCGACCCGGTAAAGGGCCTGTTCCTGCCCGACCGCTACATCCAGGGCGAATGCCCGCGCTGTGGCGCCAAAGACCAGTATGGCGACAACTGCGAAAACTGCGGCGCCGTGTACCAGCCCACCGAGTTGAAAAACCCGCGCTCGGCGCTCACAGGCGCCACGCCGGTGCTCAAGACCAGCGAGCACTTTTTTTTCAAGCTGAGCGATGAGCGCTGTGTCACCTTCCTCAAGGCCTGGACGCAAGACGGCCGCTTGCAAAGCGAAGTGGCGAACAAGGTGCGCGAGTGGTTCAGTGGTGGTGAAGACGGCCAGGCCAGCATCTTGGCCGATTGGGACATCAGCCGCGACGCGCCGTACTTCGGCATCGAGATTCCCGATGCGCCGGGCAAGTATTTCTACGTCTGGCTCGATGCGCCGGTGGGCTACCTGGCGTCGCTGAAAAACCTGTTCACGCGGCGCGGTCAAGACTTCGAGGCCTATCTGGCCGACCCGGCGGTGGAGCAAGTCCACTTCATCGGCAAAGACATCGTCACCTTCCACACCCTGTTCTGGCCGGCGATGCTGAAGTTCAGCGGCCGCAAGACGCCCGACCGCATCTTCGTGCATGGTTTCATCACCGTGGGCGGCGAGAAGATGAGCAAGAGCCGCGGCACCGGCATCTCGCCGCTGAAATATTTGCAGATCGGGTTGAACCCCGAATGGCTGCGCTACTACATCGCCGCCAAACTCAATGCGCGCGTCGAAGACATCGAGTTCACGGCCGAAGACTTCATGGCCCGGGTGAATGCTGACTTGGTGGGCAAGTACGTCAACATCGCCAGCCGCGCGGCCGGGTTTTTGAACAAGCGCTTCGAGGGCCATCTGTCGGCCGACGTGGGGGTGGAAGGCCGCGTGCTGCTCGACGGCCTGCGTGCCCAGGCCGGCGAGTTGAAGCGCCTGTACGAAGAACGCGAGTTCGGCCGCGCGCTGCGCGAAGTGATGCTGCTGGCCGACCGGGTGAACGAATATGTGGACGCGAACAAGCCCTGGGAGCTGGCCAAGAAGCCCGAAAACCAGGCCGCCTTGCACGATGTGTGCACAGTGTGCATCGAGGCCTTTCGCGTGCTGACGGTCTACCTCAAGCCGGTGTTGCCGGGCGTGGCGGCGTTGGTCGAACAGTTCCTGCAAACCGGCGCGATGCAATGGCATGACGCTCAGCGCAGCCTGGGGGCACACCGCATCGGCCCGTACAAGCACCTGGTGCAGCGGGTGGACGAAACGCTGCTCGACGCCTTGTTCGAACCCGCCGCGGCACCGGCCGTGCTGCCCGGCGGCGAGGCCCTGGCGCCCACCATCAGCATCGACGACTTCGCCAGGATCGACCTGCGCCTGGCCAGCATCGTGGCGGCCGAGAAGGTGGCCGGCAGCACCAAGCTGTTGCAGCTGACGTTAGACGTGGGCGAAGGCCGCAACCGCATCGTCTTCAGCGGCATTCAAAGCGCCTATGCGCCCGAAGACCTGGTGGGCAAGCTCACCGTCGTGGTGGCCAACCTGGCGCCGCGCAAGA